>JAGQJJ010000531.1 GCA_020430675.1 Myxococcales bacterium | reverse complement strand
CGCCGTGCCGTCGGCGCCCCAGCCGGTGCCATCGAAGGCGAGCCCGAGGAAGGGCCCCTCGAGGCGGGCCTCGGCGGCCGCCGCGGCGACATGCGCGTGGTGGTGCTGCACCGCGACGCAGCGCGCGCCGCGCTCGCGGGCGTAGCGGCTGGTGGGCATCTCGGGGTTCGCGTCGTGCGCGATGACGCCTGGCCGCACGCCGAGCAGCCCGAGGAAGGCCTCGAGCGTATCGTTCCACGCCTGCCACGCCTCGATGCCGTCGAGGTCGCCGACGTGCGGGCCGACCCAGACCTCGCGCTCGATGCCGACGGCGAAGGCGTTCTGCAAGAAGGCGCCGGTCGCCAGCACCGGCTCGGCGAAGCGCACCGACACGGGGATCGGCCGCGGCGCGTGGCCCCGGCCTCGCCGGATGAGCACCGGCGCGCCCGCGACGACCCGCACCACCGAGTCGTCGGCGCGCATCGCGATCTCGCGGTCGTGGTCGAGGTAGAGGTCGGCGATGCCGCCGCGCACCGCCTCGGCGGCGGTGATCGGCGTCGGCTCGCCCGATCGGTTGGCGCTCGTCATCACCAGCGGGCCGGCGAGGCGCTCGAAGAGCAGGTGGTGCAGCGGTGCGTAGGGCAGCATCAACCCCACGTCGGCGCAGCCAGGCGCGACCGACGGCGCCATGTTTTGCCCGCCGCGCAGGGCCAGCACGATGGGGCGCTCGGGGCCTTCGAGCAGCGCGGCCTCTGCCGGCGCGAGGTGCGCGTAGCGCGCCGCCTGCTCAAGGTCGCGCGCCATCACGGCGAACGGTTTGACCCGGCGGTGCTTGGCGCCGCGCAGCCGGGCCACCGCGGGCTCGTCGCGGGCGTTGCAGCACAGGTGGAAGCCGCCCGACCCCTTCAGCGCCACCACGCCGCCGGCGGCGACGACGCGGGCGACGGCCGCGAGCGGGTCGCCGCGTTCAACCGCCGCGCCGCCCGCCGCGAGCAACAAGCGCCGCGGCCCGCACGCGGGGCACGCGAATGCCTGCCCGTGGGCGCGGCGGTCGGCCAAGGCGCGGTACTCGGCCTCGCAAGCCGGGCACCGCGCGAAGGACGCCATCGTCGTATTGCCCCGATCGTAGGGCGTCGCCCGCAAGATGCCGAGCCGCGGGCCACAGTCGACGCAGCTCACAAAGGCGTAGCCGTGGCGTCGGCTGGCCGGGTCGCGCAGCTCGGCGAGGCAGGCGGTGCAGGTGGCCACGTCAGCGGGGATCGACAGCCGCCGCGGGCCGGTCGCGGCGCTCGGCGCGACCGCGAAGCCCGCCGGCGGGGCACCGCCGAGCGGGTATGTGACCAGCGAGCGGATGCGCGCCTGACGGGGCGGGCTGCGCAGCGCCTCGACAAAGGCGGCGAGCGTTCGAGGCGGGCCGAAGGCTTCGATGACGACGGCGCCCGCGTCGTTGAAGACCCGGCCGGTCACCCCGAGCGTGCCGGCCGTCCGGGCGACAAAGGGGCGGAAGCCGACCCCCTGCACGACGCCGGCGATCGTGACGCACAGCCCAGTCGCCGGCTCGGGCCGGCTCGGCGCGTGCGCGCGGGGTGCCAGGTTCACGTCGAGTTCTCCCTTCGCTGCGGGCGCCGCGGGCCCTGCGCGGCGACCGCGCCGCGGCCGTTCGGGCACGCTGTTCACGCCCGTCAGGAGACGTCACCCGGCATGAGGCCCGCCAAACAAACGGCGGACGGATGCCGCGGAGTCCCCGAAAAGCGGCTCAAATCACGTGAAGCCAAACTCAAACGCGCGGGCGGCGGAGTCGACGACGGCCCAGCAAAGACCGTGCGGTGTGGCCTCGCGGGCGTCGCGGCGATCAGGGACCGAGGGGGCTGTTGAGCGCCGGGTGGTCGACCGGAACCTGCGGCCGTTGGGGGCTCGCGAGCGGCGGGACGCGCCATCGGAGGCGGCGGCGAGCGCGCGCGAGCGGCGGGATGCGCCGTCGATGGCAGGCCCCCGGTGCTCACGAGCGGGGCGATGCGCCGTCGGAAGCGGCTGGCGGTGCTCGCGAGCGGCGCGACGCGCATTCGGCGGCCCGAAGCGGGCAGAGCGATGTGTTACAACCGATCGACACCTCCCAGGACGAGGCGATGGTCGACGACCCGCTGATCGGAGCGACGCTCTCGGGCAAGTATCACCGGATTGATCGGCGCGGGCGCGTTCGGGTCGGTGTATCGCGCGGTGCAATTGCCGGTCGGGCGCGAGGTGGCGGTGAAGGTGATGGGCGATCGCCACCGCGCCAATGAGACGCTGCGCGCGCGATTCTTCCGCGAGGCGCAGGTGGTCGGGCGGCTCCGGCATGAGGCGGCGGTCACCCTCTTTGACTACGGCGAGGCCGAGGGCCTGCTCTATATCGTGACCGAGCTGGTGCGGGGCGAGGCGTTGCGGCGGGTGCTGGCGCGCGAGGGCGCGTTTTCGCTGGCGCGGGCCGGGGCGATCGCCGAGCAGGTGCTGGGCGTGCTGGCCGAGGCGCATGAGGCGCGCACGGTGCATCGCGACCTGAAACCCGACAACATCATGCTCTTTGCCGATGGCGAGGGCCGCGAGCGAGCGAAGGTGCTCGACTTCGGCATCGCCAAGATCCTCGACGCTGACAACGGGGCCACGCTGACGACCGGGGCGGCGATGGTGGGCACGCCGGCTTATATGGCGCCCGAGCAGATCCGTTCGGCGCCGGTGGGGCCGGGCACCGATCTGTATGCGATGGGCGTCATCCTCTTCGAGATGCTCACCGGCGCTCGGCCGTTTGCCCAGCGCAGCGTGTCGGCTCTGCTGGTGGCGCATGTCAGCACGCCCGCGCCGCGGTTGCCGGCGCCGTTTCCGTCGGCGGTGGCGGATGTGGTCGCTCGGGCCCTGGCCAAGCCCATCGATGAACGCTTTGCGAGCGCGCGGGCGATGCTGGCCGCGTTGCGGCACGCCCTCGCGGGCGCCGGGCAGGCCGGCACGCTGACCGCCGATGCCCTGCTCGAGACGCAGGCGGCGGCGGCCACCTTCGTCCCCGAGGCGCCCCGATCGGCGACGGGGTCCGCCCCGCGCGAGACGCCGTCGACGCCGACGGTCACCGCGACGAGCGCGCCTTCGCCGCTCGATGACCTGCTGCACTCCGGCGTCGGCAAAAGACCGCGCCGCGGCTCGCCGGCAAGCTTGTTGGTGGCCCGCCATCGCGTCGTGCCATGGGCTCATCGCGCCGACGAGTGGGCCGCGCTTGACGCCTGGGCCGACGCGGACGATGCGGTCGGGGTCTGGCTCATCCACGGCCCCGGGGGCACCGGCAAGACCCGGCTGGCCATCGAGTGGATCGAGCATCGCCGCGCCGTCGGCGAGTCGGCGGGTTTTGTCAACGAGCCGCTGACCGACGCGGCCATCGCGGCGTTGGCCACCGCCCGGCAGGCGATCGCGGTCATCGATTATGCCGAGACGCGGCCCGGCCTCTTCGAGCTGCTGCGGGCGCTGGCGAACCGCTGGCAGGATGATGGCCCCGGCCGACTGCGGGTGCTGCTGCTGGCCCGCAACGGCGGCGATTGGCTCGCTTCGCTGCGTCAGCGCGACGCCGATGTGGACGATCTTTTCGGTGACGCGCCCCCGCCGCTGAGCTTGTCGGCGCTGGTGCCCGATCGCGAGCGCCCCGCGGAGTTTTGTCGCGCGGCCGAGCGCTTTGCCGCCGCCCGGGGTCGCCCGGTGCCGCCCGCGCCCGACCTGAGCGATGCCCGCTTCGGCCGCGCGCTCTATGTGCATATGGCCGCCCTGGCCGCGGTGGATGGCCTGGCCCTGACCGCCGATGGCCTCCTCGGCGCGCTGCTCGATCACGAGGCGCGCTTCTGGCTGCGCCGGGTGGGCCTGGAGGGCATGTCGGCGCGCCGGTTCACCGCCGACGCCACCGCCGCGGTCGCCGCGTTGACGCTGTGCGGCGGCGCGCGCGACCGGGCGGCTCTTCTGGAGCACCTGGCCCGGCACGC
>JAGQJJ010000530.1 GCA_020430675.1 Myxococcales bacterium | reverse complement strand
TCGAAGCGATCGCCGAGGCGCGCCTGGCGACCGAGCAGCTCGGCCGCATCGGCGCCTCGCCGCTGGTCGCAGACGCCTGGACGGCGGGCGCGCGGGCCGCGATCACGCTCTGCGATCTGGCCGCCGCCGAGGTGGCCATCGGCGAGCTGGCGGCCCTCGTCGAGACGGTCAAGCATGCCCTGCTGCTCTCGTATCTCGACCACCTGCGCGGCCTGGTGGCCCTGCTCCGGGGCGACCTGGCGACGGCCGAGCTGCGCATCGGGCAGGCGGCGGCCCGCATGGCCGAAAACGGCTACCGCAGCGTGCGCGCCCCGGTCATCGCCGATCTGGCGTGCGCGCACTTCATGCGGGGCGCGCCAACGCGGGCCGAGGCGTTGCTGGCCGAGGCGGTCGAGGTGGCCGAGGCGGTGAACGACCTGCGCACGACGCTGGACGCGCGGGTCCGCTGGGCCGCCTGCCTGCTGGCGCTGAGCCGCGTCGACCGGGCCCGCGATGCACTTGAGGGCGCCCGGGCCTGCGCGCACCGCGAACCGGCGCCCCGGTCACGCGCGATGTTCGATCGGGTCGCCCGCCGGCTTGAGCTGCCGCTCTTGGGGGCGCGCTCGCCCGACGGACCGCCTTGGCTGGATGAGCGCCTGCTCGATCACCTGCTCGCTGGGTCGGGCTGACCCGCAAAGGCCGCGCGGCCCGCGGCGCGCAAAGCGTCGCGAACGGTCGGATCGACGTCGTCGAGGTCGGCGAGCTGGCCGTCGAGGTCGTCGGCGCGCAGTCGGGCCAGCGCGTGCTGCACGTTGCCGTCGAGGGTGTAGTAGCGGGCGATGATCTCGATGCGCCCAAGGGCCAGATCGTCGAGCACCCGGCCCGCGGCGTCGCGGGTATCCTCGGGCAGCCCGGCGGCGTCGAGGGCGGTGGTCATGGCCGCGGTGACCCGCGCCGCGACCTCGGCGCGCGCGCGGGCCTCGGCGGTCGCTTCACGCAGATCGCGGGCCGCGATGTGCTCGATATGCGCCACGCCGAACAGGCCCGGTCCGTCGAGCGCGCCCCGGTCGACCCACGCCGGTCGCTCGGCCGTCGGCCCTTCGGTCACCGGCGGCCGGCCGGCGCAGCCCGCAAGGAGCAGCGCGGCGAGCAGGCACCCGCTCCGCCAGGACGCCGCGGTCACTTCAGCTTGTTGTTCAGGTCGCCCTGCTCGCGATTGGCGCGATCGCGCAGGTCATCGCGGCTGGTGTCGGGTTTGTCGGGGTTGCTGCCGCAGGCGGGCGTGAGGGCGGCAAAAGCGAGCAGCAGGGCCATCAGGGTCAGGACGCGCATCAAGAACCTCCACGAAAGGACGGCGCTGAGTATCAACGAGCCGCCGCGTTGTTGTCACGTCGGATTGCCGCCCCTTTCGCCGCCGCGGGCGATTCGGGCAGAATGCAACGCCGTCAGTCTCGTCGGGGGCCCCCATGAAGCGCACCCTCCTGTTTTCCTGCCGTCTGGCGCCCCTCGGCGCCTTGTTCTCCCTCCTGATCGCCTGCGGCGCCGCGCCCGACACCCTGTCGGCCGCCGACCGCGACCGGCTGCGCGACCGCGCCGACTCGGCCGAAGCCAATATGGACGGCCGAGCACCCCCACCCCCCAGACGACCACCGCCCGTCGAGCAGCTTGAGCGCCGGCCGGAGGCGCCGGCCGAAGAAGAGCCCACCACGCTGCCCCCGGCGCCGGCCCATTCGATCTGGGGCGACGGTCACGGCATCACCCAGCACGACGCGGTCAACAACGCGCGCCGGGTGGTCGCCGAGCAGATCTCGGCCCGCGTCGAGGCCGAGTCGCGCTCGTTTGAGGCCGAGTACAACGGCGAGTCCGACAGCGCGGCCAGCATCAAGGTGCGCACCACCAGCACGTTCGATCACGCCGAGCTGATCGAGATCCTCGGCGCCATCCGCCAGGGCGATGAGTTTGTCGCCCGCGCCTCGCTCGACCGCGCCGCCGCAGCGCGCGTCTACCTCGACGAGCTCAAGCAGGACCGCGAGCAGCTTCGCCGCATCGGGCCCACCGTCGAGAAGGCGATCGCCGCCCATGACGCCGCGGTGCTGCTCGACGTGGGCTTCTCGCCGGCGCACCTGATCGCCGAGATGCAGCGCAAGGCCGCGGTGCTCGCGGTCATCGACCCCAACGCTTCGGTCGACGCCCCGCCCGATATGCGCGCGCTGGCCCGCCGCGCCGCCGACGCCCGCGCCGGCACCGTCATCCACTTGCAGGTCGAAGGCGACGTCTCCGAGCGCATCCGCCGCGCCACCGTCGGCGAGGTCGGCCGTCTGCTGCAAGGTCGCGGCTGCCGCTTTGTCGAGGGCGGTGGCCCGCCGCCCGAAGACGCGCCGGGCGTGGTCGGCGTGCTGCACATCGCCACCCGCGACCACGAAGAGGCCGGCATCCTTTGGCGGTATCTCGGCTTCGAGTTGTCGCTGACCGACGCCCGCTCCGGCGCGCCCGTCTTCCGCTACAGCGCCATGCCCGAGATCGCCCACGGCGGCGGCCCCGGCTGGGCGCAGGCCGATCAGGCCGCCGCCAAGCGGCTGACCCAGATCATCGACCAGAAGAGCGCCGCCGACTTCGCCCACCTGACCTGCCGCTGACCGCGCGCGGTTCGCTTCTGCTGGCGCGGCGTTCGTGTAGACTGCGCAACGCTCAGCCGACGCAGAGGTCCGGTCGATGTCGACGATGCGCAATCGGTGGTTCCACCCGCCGAAGCTGCACAGCCCGAGCCCCGGAAACGCCCGCCGCGTGGGGTGGCTCGAACTCTTCTACGACCTCATCTACGTCGCCGCCATCGTGCAGTTGGGCAATGGCCTGGCCCACCACGTCGGGCTGATCGGCTTCCTCGCCTTCGCCGGCCTGTTCGTGCCCATCTGGTCGACGTGGACGTCGTTCACGTTCTATTCCAATCGCTTTGTCGTCGACGACTTCGTGCACCGCGCGGTCGTCTTTGCGCAGATGTTCGGCGTGGCGGCGATGGCGGTGTCGGTGCCCGAGGTCTTCGAGGGGCGCCCGGTCCCGTTTGCCATCAGCTACGCCTTCGTGCGCCTCACCATCGTCGGCCTCTATCTGCGCACCTACCTGCAGACGCCCGAAGGCCGGCGGATGACGCGGCGCAATCTGCTCGGCTTCGGCGGCAGCGCCCTGCTCTGGCTGGCCGCCATCTTCGTGGCGGCGCCTTGGGTCTATCTGCTCTGGGGCGTGGCGCTGGTCATCGACTTCGGCGTGCCGCTCAACCGGCAGTCGCGCGCGGTGACCATGGAGTTCCCGCCCGACGCGATGCACATCTCGGAGCGCTACGGGCTGCTGACGATCATCGTGCTCGGCGAGTCGTTTGTGAAGGTGCTGTCCGAGGTGGCGGCGAGCGGCCTGACCCCGACGCTGGGCGCCATGGGCGCGCTGGCGTTGCTCGTCACCTTCAGCCTGTGGTGGATCTACTTCGATGACGTGGCCGGCTCGCGCATCAAACGCGGCACGCTGACGCCGTTTGTCTGGGTCTACGCCCACCTGCCGCTGACGTTGGGTGTCACCGCGGTGGGCGTTGCGGTGAAGAAGGCGGCGTTGATGGCGCCGCTCGATCCGGGGGCCGGCAAGTCGCGCTGGCTGCTCTGCGGCTCGCTGGCGCTGACGTTGTTTGCGGTGGGCGTGCTCGACGCGGTCACCGAGCGCCGGCACGCCAACGTCAGCGACCGCCCGCGTTTCCTCGTGCGCTTGTCGTCAGCGGTGCTGGTGCTATTGCTCGCGCCCACGGGCCGCTTCATGCCGGCGTGGGCCTTCGTGGCGATCATCGCCCTGGTCTGCGTGGCGCAGGTGGTGCTCGACTTGTTCCTCGCCCCGATGACCGACCCCGACGAGGCGCATCACGAGCACCAGCAGTTGTTTGCCGACCGGCGCCGGCCGGCGCCTGAGCCCGCGCCTGCGGCCGAGTCGCCCGATCCCGCGCGCCCGCCGCGGCTGCGCAATCC
>JAGQJJ010000529.1 GCA_020430675.1 Myxococcales bacterium | reverse complement strand
TTCGACGAGGCGGTCGAACCCATCGTCACCGTGGGCAAGCGCCTGACGCCGCGGCTCTACGTCGAGACGCTCTACCACCACAACGCGCCGCCCGAGACCAACGAGAAGGAGGTGCGCGCCCGCTACCGCTTCGCGCCGAAGTGGTCGCTCGAGACCAGCTATGGCGACGCCGGCCAGGGGCTGGTCGAGCTGTACTGGACGACGCGCTTCGGCGGGGGCGGCGACGCCGAGAACGATGCCATCGACGCCGGGAACTGAGTTGCGACCGAGCGCGCAGGCGGCGTATCACCTGTGCAATCGTCGGGGAGGAGGCGCATGGTCGGGTTCGACGCGGCGCGGGCGCGGGTCTCGATCGTCGTGCCCACGCTCGATGAGGCGAGCACCATCGAGACCGTGCTGCGCCATCTCGAAGGGCTGGTGCCGGCGGCCGATGAGGTGCTGGTGGTCGACGGCGGCAGCGCCGATGACACGGTCGCCCGGGCCCGCGCCGCTGGCGCCAGGGTCATCGAAGCCCCGCGTGGCCGGGCCCGACAGCTCAACCTCGCGGTCGAGCACCTCACCGGCGACATCGTCTGCTTCCTGCACGCCGACACCTGGCTGCCCCACGATGCGATCGCCGTGATGCGCGCCACGCTGGCCGACGAAGGCACCGCGCTCGCCGGCTTCATCTCGGTCATGATCGGCGAGGCGGGCACCCGCTGGGGCATCTCGCTGCACAACTTCATCAAGAGCTATTACGCGCCGGCCCTCTTCAAGCCGGGCCTCTTCGTGCGCGGCGTGCGGCTCCTCTTCGGCGATCAGGCGATGTTCTGCCGCACGGCCGACTTCCGCGCGGTCGGCGGCTTCGACGAGGTCGCGATCATGGAAGAGGCCACCTTGTGCATCAAGCTCGGGGCACGCGGCCGGGTGCGGCAGCTCGATCGCATCGTGCAGAGCTCGGATCGCCGCATCGCCCGCTGGGGCACGCTGCGCGCGACCGGCAAGCACCTGTCGATCGGCTTCCTCTGGGGCCTTGATCTGGTCGCCCGCGAGCGCTTCGGGCGCTCGATCATCTCGGACGCCGCGCTCTACGCCCGCTACGGCGAGGAGCGCTGACGCGCCGCAAATCCCCCACGCACAGGCACTTCTCGGGATGCGGAGAAGCGCGTAAGCTAAGGCATTGCCCTGAGATGAGGGTGCCTCGCGATGCGTGGGGTTGGCATGAAGGTGCAACCGACCAGCGGCGACCGCGACGGGCTGCTTTGCAGTCAGGGCCGGCGCCGGCCCCGCGGTCGGCAAGACGCCCACCTTGCCCCTCGCCGCCGCGCCGGATCAGCGCGCGTGACCGCCGCGTCGACTCGCTCGTCTTCTCCTTTAACCATCGATCCCAACGAGCGGTTTTGACTCGCCTCACGCTTGGCCCATTTGAGCTTCTGCAATCGGCCGGCCGCGGCGCGATGGCGGACGTCTGGCACGGCCGTCATCGCACGCGCCAGCGGCCGGTCGCGATCAAGGTGGTCATCAGCCAGGCCGGCCGCGCCGAGCGATTCGTGCGCATGTTCGCCGAAGAGGTGCGGGCGACGGCACGTCTGGACCACCCCGCCATCATCCGCCTGCACGACCACGGCACCCTGCCCGAGTCGGGACCGCTGGCCGAGTGCTTCGCGCCGGGCGCGCCCTTCCTGGTGATGGACTGGCTGGGCGGCGGCACGCTGCGCCGGCACCTGGGCCGCATGCGCTGGCCGCAGATTCGCATCGCGCTGCTCGCCCTGCTCGACGCGCTGGCCCACGCCCATGCGCGCGGCGTCATCCACCGCGACATCAAAGCGGCCAACGTGCTCATCGGCGACGGCGGCCCGGTGCTGACCGACTTCGGCCTCGCCTTCTCGCTCGACCGCCTCGACGACGGCGTGGTCGACTCGGCGCGCATGGGCACCCCCAATTACATGGCGCCCGAGCAGGTCGCTGGCGACTGGCGCGCGCTCGGGCCGTGGAGCGATCTGTACGCCCTGGGCTGCCTGGCCTGGGCGATGGCCGCCGGCAAGCCGCCGTATTCGGGCCGCGGCTCGTTGGCGGTGATGCGCGCCCACCTCGAAGCGCCGCTGCCGCCATTCGAACCCCGGCGAACGGTGCCTGAGGGCTTCGTCGATTGGCTGCGGCGCCTGCTGGCCCGTGATCCGGCCCATCGCTTTGCGTTCGCGGCTGACGCCGCCGTCGAACTGATCGCGCTGCCCGACGTGCCCGATGACGTCGTGGCGTTGGGCGATCGGGCCGATACCAGCCCGGTCGCGTTGCTGCCCGAAGACCTCACGCTCATCGCGCCGCCGGCGTTTCTGCCGGTGGGCGACGCCACCTGGTCCAACGGCCCACGCGAAGACGGCAGCCCCCCGGTGCCCGATTCGTGGCGTGGCCCGCAGCCGCCGCCGGCCGAGCCGCCTCTGCCCGGCGTGGGCCGCAGCATGTTCGGTCTGCGCGAACCGGCGTTGGTGGGCCGCGAGGCGCAACGCGACGAGCTGTGGGAGGCGCTCCGGCGCGTGACCGGCGGCGAAGGTGCGCACGCGGCGGTCATCGAGGGGCCGACCGGCCGCGGCAAGAGCTGCCTGGCCCATTGGCTGGCCCAGCGCGCCCACGAGCTGGGCGCCGCTTTCATCATGCGCGCGGTGCACGACGACGTGGGCGGCCCCTCGACCGGCCTCGGCCCCATGTTCGAGAACCACCTGCGCTGCGTCGGCCTCACCGGCGTCGAGCGGCTGGCCCATCTTCGCAAGGCGCTCGGCGGCGCGACCGACGAACCCGACCTGCCGGCGGCGCTCGCCGCGGCGCTTGAGCCCGATCGGCGCTTTGCGGTCGACGACACGGTCGTGGTGCTCAGCTCGGAGCGCGAGCGGCACGAGACCTTCGCCCGCGCCCTGCGCCACCTGACGGCCAACCGCCCGCTGCTGCTCTGGCTCGAAGACCTGCAATGGGGGCCCGACGCGCTGCGATTCGCCAACTACCTGCTCGACCGCCACCCCGGGCTGGCGGTGCTGTTGCTCATCACGGTGCGCGAAGACACGCTGCGCAACGCGCCCGGCGAGCAGGCGGCGCTGGTCGACCTGATCGTGCACGACAACGCGCGCCGGGTGCGCCTGCCGCCCCTCGACGCCGATGACCTCGCCACGCTGATCACCGCGCGGCTGCCGGTCAGCCCCTCGACGGTCGAGCTGCTGGTGCAGCGCAGCGCCGGCAGCCCGCTGTTCACCGAAGAGCTGCTGCGCCATTGGATTCGCACCGGCGCCTTCACCGAAGGCCCCGACGGGCTGCGCCTCAAGGTCGGCGCCGAGCTCGACACGCCGGGCGACCTGACCGCGGTCTGGCGGGCGCGCCTGGGTTCGGCGCTGGGCAAGGCCACCGAGGCGGTCTACCTGGCGCTCGAAGCGGCGGCGATCATCGGCATGATCGTCGCCGAGCCCGAATGGGCCGCCGTGCTCGAAGGCGCGGGCCTCGTCGTGCCCCATGCCGCCATCGAACGCCTGCTCGACGAGCACCTGCTGCGCGCCGAAGACGGCGGCCGCTGGAGCTTCGCCCACGCGATGCTGCGCGAGGCGCTGGTGCAGCGCGCCCGCGACGCCGGTCGCTTCGTGCATTGGCACGCCCGGTGTGCGCGCGCCATCGCTTCGGGCGGCGCGCCCGATCCGTCGCGGCTGGCCGGCCATCTGGTGGCCGCCGGCGCCCTCGAAGACGCGCTCGAGCCCCTGCTGGCCGCCGTGCGCGAGCAGCTCAAGCGCGCCGACTACGCCACCATGCAGCGCACCCTGGTGGTGCGCGCCCAGGCGCTGCGGGCCCTGCGCCGGCCGTCGCAGCACGCCGACTGGGTCGAGACCCGCATCCACTGGGCCCGGTTGGACGCCGTGCGCCAGCGCCTGGGCCCGGCGCGCCGTCGCGTCACCCGCATCGAGCGCGACGCGCGGCGCATCGGCGATCCGGGCCTGCTGGCCCGCGCCTTGATCGAAGTCGGTCGCGTCGGCCA
>JAGQJJ010000528.1 GCA_020430675.1 Myxococcales bacterium | reverse complement strand
CTGCTTCTGCTCCCAATAATGACAGGCCGCGGCGGATTCATCGGGCGCGGTGGCCGCGTACATGCGGGCGTAGCCGGCTTCGGCGTCCGACAGATCGTAGGTCAGCCCGCGCACCTCGAAGGCCGGGCCCCCGCACGCCGAGAGCATCAGGGTCATAAGCCCGAAGGTGGTGGACCGCCGCATTCATGCCTCCCGCGCGCACGCCGCTGGCGCGCGGGGCATGTCATATCACATCGCCGCGCCGCGGTCAGCGAACGACGCGCACATGGCTGCCGGCCGCCCAGTGCTTCAGATCGTCGGTGTAGTAGAGGTAGGCCGACGACGCGGGGCCGGTGTACTCGCCGGGCACCATCGCCACCAGGTCGAGCGGGATCTTCTTCTCTTCGCTGGGCTTCAGCTCGCGGAAGTACAGGATGACCTCGCGGGGGCCGGTCTCGAAGAAGGCGATCTGCTTCTTCTCCACCAGCTCCTTGAGCTGCCAGTTCTGGAAGGTCAGGCCGCCGGGCAGGCCCACGCGGGCGAGCGTCATCGGCTGGCCCTCGGCGGTCTTGTTGCGCACGGTCGCGGTGAGCCGCACGTTTTCGCCCATCTTCACCGTGTCGGCCGCCAGCGCGGTCTCGACCGAGACCGCCACATCGGGATCGGTCGCCGGCTGCTCGGCGCGGTATTCGACCGCCAGCCCGTACGGCAGGCGGCTCGTGCCCTGGTGGCGGATCTCGACGGTGTTCGGCCCGGCCTTGAGGTGCTTGCCGAAGTCATCGAACTCGATCGGCTCGCGCTGCCCGGCCGGGTAATCGCGGACCGCGACCTCGGCGCCGTTGACCACCAGCGTCACCCGGCCCGGGGCCTGGGTGGCGCGGTTGCGGTTGGCGTACTCCGTCGAGGCCTTGAGCGCCAGCACCGTCGCCTGGGTGGCGCCCCACTGGCCGAAGCCGCCGCGGTTCTTGTTGAGCCAGTCGACGCCGCGCCGCACCTGGTCGTCGAAGCCGCCGGCCTGCATCAGCGCCAGCAGCGCCAGCGAGGTGGTCTCGATGTGCAGGTTGGCGCCCGAGCTGCGGGTGATGCTGTGGTCGGCCGTCGTCCAGGGTCCGTCAGCGCTCTGCATCTCGGCCAGCCGACGGACCGCCGACGCGGCCTCGGCGGCGCGGTCGGGCAGCGCGAGCAGCGTATTGGCGGCCAGCGCCAGGATATAGGCGTCCTTGGTCTCGGCCGCGCGCTTGACCTGCGCCGCCATCTCGGGCCCGAAGTCGCCCGCGAGGCCCGCCTGCGAGATGGCCCACGTGATGTAGGCGTCGGTCACTTCAGGCGAAGCGCGGCCGAAGCTGTCGAGCGCCTTGCCATCGCGCATGAAGCCGCCCTTGCCGTCGCGGCGCTTCTTCAGGAACTCGACGGTCCGCGCGATCATCGCGTCGTCGACGCCGCCGTAAACCCGCTTCATGTCGAGGAATTGCACCACGCCGTACGCCGTGAGCGCCTCGTGGGCCGGCGTCGAGCCGAACCACTCATAGCCCTTCTGCTTGGTCTCGTAACCGACGAGGCGGTTGTAACCCTGGTCGATCAGCTTCTGCGTGCGCGCCAGCAGCGCCGGATCGGCGGCGTCGTTGGCCTGCAGGTAGGAGAGCACCATCACGTTCGGGTAGTTGCTGCTGCTCGTCTGCTCGAAGCAGCCGCTCGGCTGGCGGATGAGGCCGGCGAGGCCGCCGGTCATGCTGGCCACCGGGCTCGGGTACAGCTTGAGCGAGGCGTTGATGGTGCCGGGCGTGGCCGGCGTCAGATCGAAGTTGTGCACCGCGGCGTCGGCGAGCGTGCCGGCCGCCTGCTCCATCTGCGGGAAGCCGAGCGGCTCGACCGTCACCTCGCGCACGAACTCGTCCTTGAGGCCGCCGGCGTTGGCCGAGAACATGACCTTGCTCTTGCCCTGCACGCCGGTGACCTTGACCGGGTAGTACAGGCTGGCGCGCTGCTTGGCGTCGAGTTGCGGCGAGGGCAGCAACACGGGCTTTTCGAGCGCCAGCAGGTCGCCGAACGCCGCCGAGAGTGAGACGGGCAGCTTGGCGTCGCGCTCATTGCTGAGGGTCAGCGGCAGCTCCAACGTGTCGCCGGCGCTCACCTCGACGGGCAGCTTCACGCTCATGCTGAAGGGCAGCTTCGAGCCGATCACATGCTCGGTGCGACCCACGAGCCCACCGCCGGCGCCCTCGGCGAAGACCCGGAACGAGGTGACCGCGTCGCTCAGGTTGAAAGTGACCGTCGCCGTGCCATCGGCGCCGGTGCGCACGGCAGGCGCCCAGAACACCGTCTCGCGGAAGTCGGTGCGCGGGCCGTCGTACTCCAGCGGATAGGTGGGCGCCGGGAAGACGCGCACCGGCGAGATGGCCATGACCTCGGCCTTCTGCTTGCGCGCGCCGGCCCAGTCGTTGTCGGCGATGATGCCGTCGTCACCCATGGCCTCGCCGGCGGCGATCTCGCGGGCGTTGGCGGCAAACGCGGCCATCGGCGGCTCTTCTTCGGCCTCGGCCATCTCCATCGGCATGGCCGGCGCCGGGCCGCGGGCCGGCATGTCGGCGGCCGGCTCGGGATCCTGGTTCTCAAGCGCCCGCATCGGCTGCGCGGGCTTCGGCATCGGCGGCACGACGGGCATGGCGCGGGCCGCCGCCACCTTCTCTTCGGCCTTCTTGTTGTCCATCGCCGCGACCTTGGCCGGCTGCTCGATCAGCGCGTCGAGGCCGCCTTCGAAGTCGTCGGCCGCCTCGGCACCGGCGGGCGCCATACGGCGCGGGCGCGCCCCAAAGCCGATGCCCTTGCCCCGCGCCATGCCGCCGCCGCCGCGACCCACGCCGCGAAGCCCCAGGCCCCCGAAGCCGGTCGCGGTCGCCATCGGCGGCGGCGGGTTGATCACGGTCTGCCAATCGAAGCGCCGCCAGCCACGGGTGCCCATGAGCAGGTCCATCGCCAGCGCCGACTTCTCTTCCTTCAGATCGAAGTAGAAGTTCGGCTCCTCGACCTCGCCGGGGATCTCGGGCTCCAGCAACAGCTTGCTGAGCATGTGGCCCTTCTTGTCATCGGCGAAGCTGATCACGGTGTCGTCAACCACCGACAGCGCCAGCTCGGCGGGCACCGGCTGGCCGTCGGCGTCGGTCGTGGTCACCTTCAGCGCCACCTGCTCGCGGGGCACGTAGTCGGCCTGATCGGGCGCGATGGCCACCTGCAGGCCGCGGCGCCGGTTGCGGAAGACGAGGCGCTCGGCGAGCGGGTTGAGGTCGGGGTCGAGCACGGTGACGCGGGCGATGCCCATCGCGCGGTCGCGGGCGGCGTCGCCGCTCTGCAGGTAGACGATCGCCGGCGCGCCGTCGGGCACGGCGACGGCGGCCGCGTCCAGGCGCTGCTCGTTCTGCACCGCCAGGACCACCACCTCGCGCGCCTCGCTGCACCGCACGCTGACGCGCAGGGCGGTCTCGAGGCCGTCGAGGTCATCAAAGGCGCGCAGCACGCAGCCCTTCTCCTCGGCCACGGGCAGCGCGTACTGCTCGCTGATGCCGACCGGGCGGGTGACCTCGGCGTGGTAGGTGCGGCCGGTGGCCGGGGTGAAGTCGAAGCGCCCCAGGCCATCGCGATGGCTGGTGAACTTGGCCGCGGTATTGCCCTGATCATCGACCACGCGGCCTTCGACGTCCGCCGGCTTGCCGATCAGGTTCTTGGCCTCGAAATAGACGCGGCCGGGCACGCCGGCGACCAGCGCGCCGCCTTCGGGGAAGAGCGAGAACTGCAGGCGCTTGAGGATGATGGGCACGCGCTTCGAGACCGACTCGGTGACGCCGCCGTCATCGACGAGCACCGTCAGCAGCGCGTCACCGCGCTCGATCTGGCCCGGCAGCTTGAAGCGCACCAGGCCGCCGCCATCGGCGTTGGTCGTCAGGTTGATCGGCGGAAGCTGCTCGCCATCGAGCGTGACCAGCGCGCGCAACGCCTGGTTGGCGAGCGGCTCGCCGG
>JAGQJJ010000052.1 GCA_020430675.1 Myxococcales bacterium | reverse complement strand
CACCCCACGACGCCCTGATCCCACCCAGCGGAAATCGCCTCGCCCGTCGATCTCGCTGCGGATCGCCGCGCACGACCTATGCTACGCTGCCCGTACGATAATTTTCGCGCGGTGCTGGATTGTGGGAGGACCGCCAGCACACCCGCGATCAACTCCAAGGAACACCACTCATGGGGATCGGGATCTCGGACCATCACATCGCGGGCATCCAGAGCGTCGCGGTCAAGAACAACTTCTTCCTGTTCATCCGCCCAACCGAGGACGACTCGCTGCGCCTGATCGACGCCGGCTACGCGACGAAGAGCATGGACATCCATGACAAGTCCTCGAACTGGGGCCCGATGGCTGGCTTCGTGCCGTGCGACAAGGCGTTCTGCAAGGTGCCCGACGGGGCGACCCCGCAGGCGGCTTTTGTCCCGCACGACCATGGCCTGGCGCACCCGGTGCAACTGACGCTGAACGCCAAGGTGATCTCACAGTTCGAGGGCAGCAAGATCCGCCGGTTGTCGAAGGCCGAAGCGGCGATCGCGCCGCAGGGCCTGATCCCGGCCGGGCCCGCCCATGTGCCCGCCAACTTCACCACCGGCCACACGATGCGCGGTGGTGAGCTGCCGTCGCTCTTTCAGGTCTACAAGGCGCTCGGCGCGCCGCCCGGCATCTACGGCGACATCTACTTCGTGATCGACGCCAAGTACCGCGTCTGGTGGGTCGATATGGGCACCGGCCCGGCCCCAGCGCGCGTCCTCGGCGTCGCGCCCCCGCGCCAGGTGACGATGCGCCCGCTGTGGGTGTGGGCCTACGATGTGGCCGGCGGCCGCCTGCCGGTGACCGGCGACTATGACATCTGGGCGCTGGTGCCGCATGTCTCGACCCTCAAAGACCTGTCGGACCACACGATCATCTCGGTCGACAAGAAGGATCACGGCAACTCGGCGGCCTCCGAGTATTTCAAGCGCATCGCCGACGAGCTCAACACCGCCTGCGGCCGCGCGGGCAACACCGTCTTCAACCACGGCGCCGAGGCCCAGAACTACGGCTTCACGCAGAAGCACGACGCCGAGATCCTGATGGTGCCGCCCGTCAACGACACGAGCCGCGTCCGCAAGGTCAGCATTGGCGACATGACCAAGGTGCTCGCCGAGATCCAGCACGCCGGCTATCTGGTGCTGCTCAACCGCCAGTGGACGGTGGAGCGCCCGAAGCTGATGGGCAAGGAGTTGCCCGAAGTGCTGGTGGAGCTCAAGGATCTGCGGGTCGCGGCGCTTCACGAGGCGGTCGCGGCGTCGCGCACCCAGGGCAATACCGACCCGCGCCGCCAGCAGATCAAGTCGATGTGGCAGACGGCCGCCAGCGCGGGCGTCGCCGCCGACCGCCACGAGGCCAGCTCCAAGCTGGAGCCGCAGCGCGCCATGATCAAGGAGTGGTATGGCAAGCTGCGCGCCGCCCTCGACGACCTGGGCAGGCCTCTTGAGGTGCTCGCGACCTCCGACTTCCCCAGCACCTATCGCAAGGCCAGCGACGCCGCGCATCAGCTCCAGGCCGCCCTGGAGAAGACCGCGACGGCCCATATGATGGGCGGCGGCGAGAACGACCGCGCCCGCACCCGCCGCGCCCTGGCCGACCAGGAGCCCGCCATGCGCGAGCTGATGGCCTTCTGGGGCACCCCCGCCTGAGCGCGGGCAGCGCTCACCCCGATTCAGACCGATTCAGGCCGATTCAGACCGATTGACTCCCTTGCAGACGGCGCCGGCACTAGCTTGTGCTCGTTCGCCGCGCAAGGAGGTTCTCGATGTCGCGCCTGTCTCCCCTCGCTCCCCTCGCCTTCTTCGGTGCCGCCCTCGGCTGCGCCGAGCCCGTTGACGCGCCGGTCGCTCCGACCAGCGAAGCCCACGCGCCGATGGCCTGGACGTCGGCCGACGATCCGGGCCTCTTCGCCGACGACCTCGTCTATACGCTCGCCGACCTGCCCCGCCAGGGCGCGGCGAGCCGCACGCCGTGGGCCGGCAACTACTGGCCGACCTATATGGACAGCTACAACCACCGCTGGGCCGGCCCCGAGACGAAGTCGCCGATGGAGAAGTACGGCGCCGCCTTTGGCGTGTCGGGTCTGGGCGACCTGGCCTCGCGCACGTTTGGCATCGACAGCCAGTCCGACCTGAAGGCCTGCACCGCCGACGCCGAGTGCGACGCCAAGATGGGCGAGGCCTGCGGCAAGCGCCCCGGCGAAGAGACCGGCCGCTGCATCCCCACCTGGTGGGGCGTCTGCCATGCCTGGTCGCCCGCCGCGATCCTGTTCCCCGAGCCCAAGCAGCCGGTCACCCGCAACGGCGTCACCTTTGCGGTCAATGACCTCAAGGCGCTGGCCACGCTGATGGCCGAAGAGGTCGAAGAGCGCTTTGTGTCAAAGCGCTGCGAAGACGACGAGCAGCAGGGCCGCATCACCTACGACGAGTACGGCCGCCCCGCCGCCGGTGGCGATTGTATCGACACCAACCCCGCCACCTGGCACCTTCTGCTGGCCAATTACCTCGGCATTCGCGGCCAGAGCTTCGTCGAAGACCGCACCTACGACGACGAGGTCTGGAACCAGCCGCTGCGCGCCTTCCGCGTCACCGCGCTCGACGAGGTCACCGCCCAGCAGGCCAACGGCCTCATCGGCGTGCCCGCCGAGGGCGCCGCCACCGAGCACCTCAGCGAGTCGATCGCCGCCGGCGCGTGGCGCCACCTCGGCCCCTTTCCGGTGCGCGCCGGCGAGCGCGTCGAGGCGGTGATGACCGGCACCGGCGACGCCGACCTCTACGTGCGCTTCGGCGCCAAGCCCACCACCCGCACCTACGCCTGCCGGCCCTACGTCGAGGGCTCGAACGAGACCTGCTCGCTCGCCGCGCCCGCCGACGGCGAGGTATACGTCGCGATCAACGGTTACGCGGCCGGCGACATCGTGCTCGACCTGCGCGCCGGCGGCCAGGTGCCGACCGAGTACCGCTTCAACAACAAGGCCGTGACCCTCTACTCGGTCTCGGCCGAGGTCGACTTCATCGCCGAGAGCGACGCCGAGACCGACGGTGCCCTCGAGCCCGTCATCGACCGCTACACCCGCACCGACCGCTACCAGTACATCCTCGAAGCCGACGCCAACGGCCGGCTGATCGGCGGCGAGTGGGTCGGCGAGAGCAAGCGCAACCACCCCGACTTCGTGTGGCTGCCGGTGCGCACCCGCGACGAGGTGCCGGTGCTCGGCGGCAAGATCCGGCGCGCCGACGTGCTGGCCATGCTGGCCGAATCGGCCGGCGAGGCGCCCGCCAGCGTGGCGCGCGTCGAAGAGAGCGGCAGCGTCGACGCCAACGCCTGGGCCTGGTTCGGCCCCTTCGAGGTCGAAGGCGACGGCCGCTTCACCGCCACCATGACCGGCACCGGCGACGCCGACCTCTATGTGCGCCGCGGCGCCAAGCCCACCACCTCGACCTATGACTGCCGCCCCTACCTCGACGGCAGCGCCGAAGACTGCGCCCTGACCGGCGCCGGCCAGTACTTCGTCGGCGTGCGCGGCTATGTCCGCAGCGACTTCGCGCTGGTCATCGAGTACAGCGGCGTCGACGCCGCCGAGCCCGCCGCCCCCGCCCACCTCGACGAGCAGGGCAACGTCGCCGCTGGCGCCTGGGCCCGCTTCACCCTGCCGGTGCGCGCCGGCGAGAAGGTCGAGATTCGCACCGAGGCCGCCGCCGACGTCGACCTCTACGTCCGCCTCGGCGCCAACCCGACCACCGCCACCTACGACGCCCGCGCCTACACCGAGTCGGGCAACGAGGTCATCGTCTATACCCCCGCCGCCGACGGCGAGCTGCACATCGGCGTGCACGGCTACGAAGCCTCGGCCTTCCGCCTGATCACCGCCGCCGCGCAGTGATGAGCGTGCGGTGGCCGCCGCTTCGGGCTAACTTGCCCGCATGCTGCCGCTGCTGTTCGCCCTGCTCGCCCCGCCCGCCGACAGGGTCGCCCTGCCCGCCGGCCCGTTCATCATGGGCTGCGCGGGCGAACTGCCCCTCTGCGACCCCAAAGACGAGAGCCCCCCGCACACCGTCGACATCGACGCCTTCTCCATCGACCGGCGCCTCGTCTCCAACACCGACTGGCAGGCCTGCCTCGCCGCCGGCGCCTGCCAGCGCCCCGAAGAAGACGTCTGGTACGACCCTGAAAAATGGCCCGACGCCGGCGTCGTGGGCATCACCTGGGCCCAGGCCGCCGGCTATTGCGCCTGGCGCGGCGCGCGGTTGCCCACCGAGGCCGAGTTCGCCCGCGCCGCCCGCGGCACGAACGGCCGCACCTACCCCTGGGGCGAGGACTTTCCCACCTGCGCCCACTTCGACTGCGGCGGCGAGATGCGCCCCCGCGTCGGCCAACACCCCGGCGGCGCCACGCCCGAAGGCGTCGAAGACCTGACCGGCGTGCTCAAACAATGGACGGCCGACTGGTTCCTCATCGACGCCCACGCCCACGCGCCGGTGCTCAACCCCATCGGCCCACCCGAGGGCAGCCAGCGCGTCGTGCGCGGCATTCGGGGCGGCCCCGGCGGCGGCCTCGCCGGCGCGCGCCGCATGGGCTGGCCGCCTGGCCGCACGCAGACGCAGCTCGGCTTCCGCTGCGCCGCCGACGGCCCTGGCCCGAGGCGCCCGAAGACGCCCACCCTCGTCCCGCCCGCGAAGTTCGATCCTGCGTGGAAGGCCATCACCATCGCCGCCGGCGAGGCCCATACCTGCGCGCTCGCCGCCGACGGCCGCGTCTGGTGCACCGGCAACAACCAATTCGGCCAACGCAGCAAATCGGCCACGGTGCCCGACCGCTTCACCCCCATCGACGGGCTGGGCAAGGTCGACGCGCTCGCCGTGGGGCCGCTGTCCACCTGCGTACGCAGCGAAGGCGCCCTGCGCTGCTTCGGCCAGCCCGCGCTCGACGACCCGTTCGGCGTCGCCGGCCGCCCGCTCGGCCGCCCGGCCGGACCGCTCTTTGCCATCAACGACAACATCTGCGCCATCGCGCTTGAGTCGCGCCAGCTCGCCTGCGCCGAGCGCGACGGCCCGTTTCTGCCGTACGCGCAGCCCACCGGCATCACCTCGCTGGCCCTCGGCAACGACCACCTCTGCGCCATCGCCGGCGACGGCCAGCTCTGGTGCTTCGGCAGCAACGCCACCGGCCAGCTCGGCTTCGAAGACGAGGCCCGCCGCGACCAGCCCGTTGCCGTCACCTGGCCGGCCGACCTCACGCCGCAATTCGGCAAAGCGGTCGAGGTCGTCGCCGGCTCGCATCACACTTGCGTGCGCCACACCGATGGCCACATCACCTGTTTCGGCCGCGGCACCTACGGCGCGCTCGGCCGCCCCATGCCCACCATCGGTCGCGACCACGCGCTCGGCCCGCTGAGCATGCACTGGCCGGTGCCCGTCGCCGCCATCGACGACGCCATCGCGCTCGCCGCCGGCTACGACCACACCTGCGCCATCCGCAAGGACCACACGCTCTGGTGCTGGGGCGACAATACCGAAGCCCAGCTCGGCGATGGCACCCTGATCAGCCGCGCCAGGCCCGCGCCGGTGCCCGGCCTGACCGACGTGCGCGCCGTGTCGGCCAGCCGCGCTACCACCTGCGCGCTCACCGGCGCCGGCGCGCTGTGGTGTTGGGGCGAAAACGAGCACGGCCAGCTCGGCGATGGCACCCGCGCCACCCGCCTGCGCCCCATCCGCGTCTCGCCCTGACGTTCGCTTTGCGCCGGGCTCGTCGCTCGTGTTAGCCAGCGATCCCATGCCACCGGAGGTCCCATGCGCGCCTGCCTCATTCTGACCGCCGCGATGCTCTTCGCCTGCGATCCCACCCTGCCCGACATCTGCCCGCCCGAAGAGCGCGGCTGCCTGCCCGGCGGCGAAGGTTTGCAGCCGCGTTATGTCATCCCCGGCGATGACACCTTCCCCGAGAGCGTCACCTACGACCCGCGCCGCGCCGCCTTCTTTGTCAGCAGCTTGGGCCATGGCACCGTCACCCGCGTCGAAGCCGATGGCACGACCGAGGTCTTCTACCCCGGCACCGGCGAGGCCGACCGCGTCACCGTCGGCGTCGAGGTCGACACCCTGCGCGACCGCCTCTTCGTCTGCACCCTGCGCAACGTCGACCCGCCCGCTGGCCGCATCTGGATCTTCAACCTGCAGACCGGCGAGCGCACCCACGACGTCGACCTCAGCACCGCCGCGCGCGACGCCAACTGCAACGACATCACCGTCGACAGCTCGGGCCGCGCCTATATCACGGACCGCGAACACGGCATCATCTACCGCCTCATCCCCGGCGACGACGGCCACGCCCAGGTCAACGTCTTCGCGCGCGACGCGCTGCTCGACCCGCCGCTCGTGGGCATCGGCCTCAACGGCATCGCCCTGACGCCCGACGGCGACGCCCTGCTCGCGGTGCAGTACCTGCCCCCGCGCCTCTACCGCATCGACTTCGCCAACCCCGCCGACGTGATCGAGGTCGACCTCGACGGCGACCTGCTCTTCGACGAGCTGCTCAGTGGCGCCGACGGCATCACCTTCTTCGGCGGCCAACTCTACGTCGCCCTCGGCGGCTCGCTGGTCCGCATCACCGCCGACGACCCCGGCTGGTTCACCGCCCACTTCGACCGCCTCGAGCTCGCCGACGCCAGCCTGTCCGGCGTCACCGCCGCCGACGGCGCCCTCTACGTGCTCGACAGCGACGTCACCCGCTTCGTGCTCGGCGGCCAGCCCGACCTGCCCTTCGAATTGCTGCGCGTCGACCCCAACGCCTTCAACCGCTGAGCGCCGCGTCTTCCGCCGCATACTCCGCGCTGGTGGGTTCGTTTCCCACCGGCGGGTGGGAAAGCGTCCACGCCAGCGTGCGGCGCAGGCCTTCTTTGAAGTCGGTGGGTTCGGCGTAGCCCAGCGCGGCGCGGATGCGCGCGGTGTCGAGCGTCAGATCCTGGCCCGCGTCGCCGTGAAAACGCAGGTGCTCAGGCACCGTTTCGTCCGGCACGACCACCACCTTGCCCGACCATCCGAAGACCGCGCCGACGGTCTCGATCCACGCCTTCTCGGTCAGCGCCCGGCCATCGGCCACGTTGTAGATCGTGCGCCCACCGTGCTCGGCGGCGAGCGCGATGGCATGGGCCACATCGTGCACAAAGGCCCGGCACGTCCGCCACTTCGACGCCGTCTCGCCGATCACGATCGCCGGTCGCCCATCGGCCATGCGCCGCGCATAGCCATACAGCCGATGCCGGTGATCGCGCGGACCATAGACCATCGGCAACCGCAGCACCGTCGCTGGCAGGTCGGCCTCAGACAAGACCGTGCGCTCCACCAGGATCTTGTCGTAGTTGTCGTCGGGCAGCCCCGGCCCGCTCATGCCGCGATACGGATACAGCCGCGTGCGCAGCGGCGCGTCCTCGGTCAGCGGCGTCGGCTCGACCGGGCCGTCTTCGACCTGAAGCACCCGCCCAAACGCGCGGTACACATCGCAGCTCGACAGCACCACCAAGCGCTTCGCCAGGCCGCTGAACACCTCCATCGCCTGCTTCGCCTGGGCCTCGGTGAAGCAGATCTGGTGCACCACAACCTCGGGCGCAAACTGCTGAAACGTCTGCCGAAAATCGCCCAAAGACTCGCGATCGCCGACGATGCGTGCCACGCCTGCTGGCAGCTCAACCTCGGTCTGCCCGCGGCTGAACACCGCGACGTCATGCCCCCGCTCAACCAGGCGCCGGACCACCGGCGGGCCGATCAGCCGCGTGCCCCCGATGACCAGCACCCGCACCGCATCAGCCCTTCGAGCCCGCGGTGACCGCCGCGTCGGGCTGCGACAGTTTGCGGCGAATGCGCAGCATCTGAAGCGCGATCAGCCCGGTGGTGACAAACAGCGCGTCCCACACCGCGACGGGCAGGCGCGGCGCTTTGTCAAACCACGCGCTCAGGTCCGGCGAGAAGGGCGGCTTCTCCATCGTCTGGTTGAAGTACAGGCAGACGACGCCCGCGACGCCCAGCAGCGCGATGGTGGCCATCACGCTGCTCACCGCGCGGCCGATGAAAACCATGCGCCCCGTGCTCGTGGCAAAGACGCGCGCCCGGCGCCGCATCCACTCGACCTGGAACGACGACTCATCGACCGCGTTGCCAATCCATTCGGGCAGTTGCAGCAGCACATTGCCCACCTGCTGGCGAAGGGCCTTGCCGCGAAGCCGCGTCTTGACCTGCCGCTTGACCCGCTGCTTCGAATACCGCTGCACCAACTTGAAGCAGTTCATGGTCGGATCGAGCGCTTCGAGCGACAGGTCAAGCGTCGCGTGCGCCCGCACCACGCGCAGGAAGTTCCAGGCGTTGGGCAGCCCGTAATGCGCCGTGATGCGCGCCATCTCGGTATAGCCATGGCCCATCGACTTCTCATCGAAGGGCAGGCTGCTGATGTCAGAGCGGTTCATCCAGGTCCGCAGCATCTGCAGAAGCTGGCGCTTGCACGGCTCAAGGTCGATCGGCGCCAGCCCGGGGATGATCAGCATCAGCAGGTCGGCGACCTTGTTGTACTGCTTGTCCGAGATGGCCCGCAGAATGTCGCGAAGCTGGTCGACAAACTCGCGATCGAGCCAGCCCACCGAGCCGAAGTCGATCAGCGCCACCTTGTTGTTGCGCAGCAAGACGATGTTGCCCGGGTGCAGATCGGCGTGAAACATATTGTCTTCGTACAACTGCCGATACAGCGACAACGCCAGCTTGCGGCCCACCCGCGCCAGATCGACCCGGTTCTCCAGCGCCCACTCGTTCACCTGCTCCGGCTTGGTGCGCCGCAGCATGACGAGGTCGCTGATCAGCACCCCGGTCAGAAACTCGGTGACCAGCACCCGCGCCGAGCAGACCTCGCGAAAGACCTTGGGCACATAGATGCCATGCCCGCGCAGGTTCGTGCGCATGCGGCGGATGTGATTGGCCTCGTAGCGATAGTCCAGCTCTTCGTGGAGCGTCTTGTCCAGCTCCCAGAAGAAGTCGCGAAACCGGAACATGCGCCCGCGGCCGAGCAGCATGGCCACGATCGAGAGGGCGCGCACAAAGGCCCGGTCGCCGCGCACGACCTCGTCGATCTCGGGCCGCTTGACCTTGACCGCCACCAGCGCCCCGCCCGCGTGCAGCCGGGCGCGATAGGTCTGGCCGATCGACGCCGCCGCAAACGGCCGCTCATCAAACTCGGAGAAGATCTCGCCGAGCGGCAGCCCCAGATCCGCTTCGATGATGCGCTTCGCCTCTTCGTACTCGAAGGCGGTGACGTGATCCTTGAGCGCGGTCAGCCCCTCGCAGAAGCGCGGGTCGAACAGATCGCGGCGGGCGCTGAGCAGCTGGCCGACCTTGATCCAAAGGCCGCCCAGCGCTTCGAGCATGCTGCGAACGATCTCGGCGTCGCGCTCGGGCGTCGCCTGGCGCCGCACGCGCAGCATCGCCAGGGTGATCGCCGTGCGCAGCATCGTCCAGAACACGCGGAGGCGGCGCATCCGGCTCGGCCGGGCGACGCCGTGCACCTTGGGGCGCGGTCGTTCGAGCACGATCCGCGTCGGAATGTATTTTTGCTTCATCATCGGCCCGCCCCCCATTCGGCACGCCGAGTCGGACTTCAGCCTTTGGACCCCTGCGTGACCGCCGGGTCCGGCTGCGCGAGCTTGCGACGAATCCGGACAAGCTGCAAGCCGATGAGGCCGAGACCGCCGAGGATCGTGTACCAGATCTCCTTCGGCAGGTTCGGCGCCTGATCAAGCCAGGCGGTCATCTCGGGCGAGAAGTGAACCGAACGCATTTGTTGGTGTGCATAGAGCGTGAAGAGGCCGCCGAGCGCGCCGATCGCAAACAGGGCCATCACGCTTGAGATCGCTTTGCCGATGAAAGCGGCCTTGCCGGTCGCGGTCTCGAAGACGCGGGCACGCCGCCGCACCCACTCGACCTGGAAGGCCGTCTCTTCGAGGGTGTTCTGGATCAGGTCAGGCGCCTTGAGCGCCATCTCACCGATCCGCCCCAAGAGCGCCCGCGTGCTCAGGCGGCCCTTCAGCTCACGCTTGGCCCGCTCCTTGGTGTAATCCTCGACCACCTTGAAGTAGTTCATCTTCGGGTACAGCTCGCGCAGCGAGGTGTCGAGCGTGACCTCGGCGCGGTTGATCCGCAGAAACGTCCATGCGGTCGGAATACGGTACTTCACGAAGATGCGGGCCATCTCGGTATAGCCGTAGCCCATCGACTTTTCGCTGAACGGCAGCGCCTTGATCTCGGCGCGGTTGGCCCACGACCGCATGAACTGGATCAGCTCGCGTTTGCAGGGCTCCAGGTCGATCGGCGGCAGGTTCGGCGAGAGCAGCATGAAGAGGTCGGCCACCTTGCCATACTGCCGCTCGGCGGTGGCCACCATGACCTGGTCATAGCGTTCGAGGAACTCGCGCTCCAGCCAGCCGACCGAGCCGAAGTCGATCAGTGAGACGCGGCTGTTTTTGAGCAGCACGATGTTGCCGGGGTGCAGGTCGCCGTGGAACAGGTTGTCTTCGAAGAGCTGCCGGTTGAGCGACATCGCCAGCTTGCGGCCCACCTTGGCCTTGATGACGTTGTTCTCGGCCAGCCAGCGATTGAGGCGCTTGGGATCGGTGTGCTGAAGCCGCAGCACGTCTGACATGAGCACGCCGGTCACGAACTCCATCACCAGCACGCGCTCGGCGCAGTACTTGCGGAAGATCTTCGGCGCGTAGACCTTGTGCGCCTTCAGGTTCTTGCGCATGCGGCGGATGTAGTTGGCCTCGTAGCGGTAGTCGAGCTCTTCCGAGAGCGTCTTGTCCAGCTCCCAGGCGAAGTCGGCCCAGCGGAAGGGCGGGTAGAAGTTGGTCTTGGTCGCCAGCCACGAGATGGCGCGCACGAAGGCGATGTCGCCTTTGACCATGGCGTCGACATTGGGCCGTTTGATCTTGACCGCGACCAGCACGCCGTTTTCACGCAGCCGGCCCCGATAGATCTGACCGATCGACGCCGCGGCGAACGGGCGCTCGTCGAACTCGCTGAAGATCGAAGAGATCGTGCGGCCCAGATCGGTCTCGATGGCCTCGCGGGCATAGTGAAAGGGAAAGCCCGTCGCGTGGTCCTGCAGGGCCGCCATGGCATCGCAGAACTCATCGCTGAACAGGTCGCGCCGCATGCTGATGAGCTGCCCGACCTTGACCCACAGCCCGCCGAGTTCCTCCAGCATGCGCCGAACCACGGCCGCTTTGGCCAGCGGGGTACTTCGACGGGCCATCCGCAGGAACAACAGCGTCATCAGCGAGCGGCTGACCGTCCAGGCGATCTTCCAGGGCCGAAAGCGCGAGGGCTTGGAGATCTCGCGAATGACCGGCCGGGAGCGGACTTCGACCAGCCGGGTGGGGATCCACTTCTTGTTGAGCATCAACCAGCCTCCCCGAGCCGAGGCTGGCCCCGACACGGCGTGCAATCGCTCGAATTCGGTCGACGCGCCGCCGGGCGGGCGTCGCGTGCAGATACCATAAAATGCGCCTTGCCGCATCGCGTGGCAATGTCGGCGTGCCCCTATGCCGCGCCAACCGCAGCAAGAACGGGCAATTGCAAGCGCGATCCGCCAGAAAAACCGGTCTCAGCGGTGCGGCGGAGGAACATGCGAGAGGCTCTCTTCCGCGTCGACCAGCCGACCCAAGGCAGTCTGCGCCGCGGCCAGATGACGCCACGTGATGGCATGGCCAGGATCGGTCGCCAGCGCCCGCTGGAAGGCAACCACCGCGCCGGCAAAATCGCCTGAAGCGGCCAGCACCTGGCCCCATTCGTCGTGGGCGCGCGCGCTCGTGCCCAGCTCGACCGCCCGGCGCAGGGCGGCGATCCGACCCTCGCCGTCGCCTGCCGCCTCGCGAGCGCGCGCGAGGACGACAAAGGCTTCGGCGTCGTCGGGCGTGCGGCGCGTCGCGTCGGTCAGCGCTTTCACCGCCAGCGCCGAGTCGCCGGCCCGAAGCGCCACGACGCCCAGGCGCCATTGCATCGGTCCGCTCTCGGG
>JAGQJJ010000527.1 GCA_020430675.1 Myxococcales bacterium | reverse complement strand
GGCGCGGTCGCCGTCGGCCGAGGCGGCAAAGACCAGCCGGCCGTCCTCGCGCACGCCCATGCCAGCCGCCGGGAGTCCCGTTCGCCCTTGGGCCGCGTCGCCAGGCTGACCGCCCACGACCAGCGCCGGGCCCTGGCAGAGCGACCGCCACGCCGCCTCGGCGGGCAGATCGCCCTCCCCGAAGCGGCCCAGATGCGTGTCACCCCTGGGATCGACGGCAAACGTCATCACGCCGACCTCGGGCACGCGCCACATCTGCCCGTCGGCGATGAAACCGGCGGTGGACTCGGGCGCGCGCAGGCCGATGGCCGACCAAAGCACGGGAGGCCCGGGCAGCGCGAGGTCATCCGGGGGCACGCCGGTCGTCGGCCGCGTCTCAGCGAGCCCAGGCACCAGCGCCGGCACCAGCCGCTCGGTGTCGAGCAGGGTCAGCCGAACCGAGCCGGCGCCCTCGGTTGGGGTCATCCAGGCCCGCGCGGCCACCGCCACACCATCCGCCCACTGAATCGGCGTCCAGGCCGGACCGCCGGCTTCGGGGGAGAGCCGCTCGGGCAGGCGCTCGGCAAAGGTCAGGTAGAAGAAGTCGCGGGCGTCGGTCTGCAACCACCGCCGCGGGTCGAGGTCCATCTCGGGCGCGCCTTTCAGCGCTTCGATGGCCTCGCCTTCCGGCCGGTACAGAGCGAGGCCGGTGTGGCCCGGGTTCATGTCGAGGTGGATCGCGAAGCGCACGCCGGCGCGGGCCATGGCCTCGCCCAACCGCTCGGCGCTGATGGCGGCAGACCAGGCATAGATGAGGGTGCCATCGACGGTGACGCCCAGCGCCGACCGGGGCGTGCGATCGGCGTCCAGCGCGGCGACGAGCTGGCCCCACTGGCGCACGCGGCGGGGGTTGATGAGGCCGTCTTCGATCAGCGGGGCCAGGTTCTGGCGCAGCGAGACAAAAGGGGCGGTGAGGGTGTCGGCGTCCCACAGACCGAAGGCGGCGCGGCCGTCGCCGGTGAGCGCCACGGTGGCCAGCCCGCGCGCCGGGCGGACCAGCACGCGGCCTTCTTCGATGGCGCCGAAACGACCGTGCTCGGCTTTGAAGCCGCCATTGAAGGCCGCCACCAGGGCCGGGCGGGCGCTGGCAGGGATGCGCCCGGTGCCGCGCGCGCCGGTGGTCGACTGCGGGTGGCGCGTGCCCGCGGTGAAGTGCAGGCCCAAGCGTCTGAGATCAAAAGCGAAAAGATGTGTGCGTTCGAATGGGCGGTCGGGGTCGACGCGGATGAAGGCATGCAGGGCCGGGGGATCGAGCTGGTCAGCCAGCGACTCGATGGCCGACCAGCGGCCTTCGCCCGGCAGGCCCTGGTCGGCGCCGCCCAAGGCGATGCGCGGTGGCGGCCAGCCGGGCGGGCCTTCGGGGGGGTCGACCACGCGCATGACGGGCAGACGATCGGCGGCGGTGGGGAACGCCCGATGGCGATGCACGCGCCACCAATCGCCGACCTCAAACCAGATCTGCTCGATGGCGATCACGCGATCGACGCCGACGATCGAGGACTGACGCAGCGCGTCGGCGGCGAGCGAGAGGGCGTCGCGCTCGACCTCGGCGCGCGCCAGCAACCGGGCGGCAGCGGCCGGCACGACCTGACCGGCGCCCAAGTCGACGGCGATGGGCAGGCCGTCGGCCACGACGCTGAAGCCAGCGGCGTCCAGCGCTCCGGTGAGCTCCCCGGCAGACTGGCGCAGCACCAGGTCGCGACGTTCGGGCCCACGCCAGGTGCCGTACGCCTGCCACGCGGCGAAGGCGGCGACCGCGCGGGTCGCCAGCGGGCTCTGGGCGGGCAGCCAATCGGCACGAAAATCGAGCAGCGCGACGCCCTCGATGCCCGCGGCGCCGGCGTCGGCGTAGAGGACGCGCGCGCGGTCGGCGGCGAGGATGCGCTCGTCGCCATCGGGGGTGCGCGTCAGGTTGACCGGCGCCGCGACCGCCGTCGGGACTGCCCGAGGGCCCAGGCGCGCGCGTACCGAGAAGACATCGCCGGCGCGGCCAAGGGGCGCGTCAAACCAGGCGATGATGGGCTGTCCATAGCCGATGGGGCCGTCGTCGGCCGCAAACACGCGCAAAGGGCCGCGGGGCTTCAACCCGAAGCGGGCCTCGATGATCCGGCCGAGGTTGAGAGCGACGGCTGCATCATCCGGCGCCGCGTCGTCGGCGGCGACCGCGTAGCCTTCGGGCGGCGCCGACCTCCTGGTGCCGATGGGCATGAGCCGTGAGCAAGCCGCGAAGATGTCGACGGAGACGGTCGGCCTCGCCGGCGCCCTGGCCGAATGGAGCGGCGGCCAGAAGAGCGCGGCCGAGGTCTCGGACATCCTGACGAAGGCTTACCTGGGCGAGACGGACGGCCTGAAGGCGCTCGGCATCAGCATCAGCGCGGCCGACGTTTCCGCGCGGCTGGCAGCGAAGGGCCAGGACGAGCTCACCGGCTCCGCGCTCGAACAGGCCCGCGCGCTGGCTATCCAGGAGCTGGTCTTCGAGAAGTCGACCGACGCCCAAAAGAGATTCGCGGACGGGGCCGACAGCGCCGCCCGCAAGCAGGCGGAGATGCGCGCCAGCATCAACGAGGCGAAGGAAGCGCTGGCGATGGCCCTGGCCCCGGCGCTTGCGGCTGTGGTGACGAAGATGGCGGAGTTCGTGCCGATCGTCATCTCGATCGCGTCGACGATCGGTTCCCGGCTCGTGCCGGCAGCCCGTGCGTTCGGGGGCATCATCGGCGACCTCGCCCCGCATCTCGCGACGGTCGCAACGGAGATCGCCGAGAAGCTGACGCCGTTCCTGCTGCCGCTGGCTGGCTTCATCGGCGGCGTTGCGGCCGTGATCATCGGCTCGATGGTCCCCGCCGTCATCACGTGGACGGCGGCGGAGATCGCGAAGGCCACAGCACTGCTGGCCAGCGCGGCCGCTTTCATCGCGGCGAATGCCCCGATGATCGCCATCGCGGCCGCCGTGGGGCTCCTCGTGGCGGGGGTCGTTCTGCTCATTCAGAACTGGGACACGATCACGGCGAAGGTGCCGCTGCTCGGCGTGGCCTTCGACGCGGTGAAGGTGGTGATGGAGGCGTTCCTCACCTTCATCACGGGCCCGTTCAAGGACGGTGTGCTGCAGGTGCCGACCATCGTCGAGGACGCCTTCAACACGGCCCTGAACTTCGTGAAGGACAACTTCGGCTTCCTCTGGGACCCGTACATCAAGGCCCCGCTGGAAGCGATCAAGCTCGGGGTGGAGTCGCAGCTCGACACGGTGAAGAACCTCTTCGAGACGGCCTTCGGGGTCATCCGCGGCATCTTCGACGTGTTCGCGGGGCTGTTCACGGGCGACTGGGACCGGATGAAGGAAGGGCTCCTGCAGATCGGGACGTCGCTCAAGGACGGCTTCGTCGAGCAGATGCGCATCATGATCGACCTGGTCAAGGGGCTCGGCGGGCTCGCCTGGGACGCGATGAAGGCGGTTGGCGACAACCTGATGGACGGCCTCAAGGCCGCGCTCGGGAACACGGCCGGCTTCGCGGGCGACGTCGCCCAGGCGGTGCTTGCGGCCGTGAAGAGCATCGTCAACGACTATGTGATCGGGCCCATCAACCGGACGCTCGAGTTCACCATCCCTGTGCCCGGCCCGCTGCCGGACATCCACATCAACCCGCCGGATATCCCCTACCTGGCGCGTGGCGGCATCGTCATGAAGCCGACGCTGGCGGTGGTGGGCGAGGCCGGTCCCGAGGCGGTCATACCGCTTTCGAAGATGCGCGCCGGCATGGGCGGCGGCATCAACGTCCACATCCACGGCGACGTCTATGCGCGTGACGAAGCGGAGGCCCGGCGCTCCGCCGGATGGCTCGGTTACGGGCTCGCGCAATCGCTGCGGGCAAGGGGCGCGGCATGAGCAACGACCCGCTTCGCTACGCCGAGAAGTTCACCAGCATCAACGGGGGCGTGAGCTACACGTTCCCCACGGACGAG
>JAGQJJ010000526.1 GCA_020430675.1 Myxococcales bacterium | reverse complement strand
TGCGCGAAGAGATCAACCGCCGCGCCCACCAGCTCGCGCAGCTCGACGCCGAGTTCGAAGCGGCGCAGGCCAAGGTGGCCGCCGCGTGGCGGGCGCTGCGCGCCATCGAAGTGCTGGAAGAGCGGGATCGCGCGGCATGGAAGCTGGAGATGGGTCGCGCCGAGCAGCAGGAGGCCGATGAGCGCAACGCGCAGCGTTTTGGTCGCGACGATTCCTGACCAGACCGTCAGACAGCGCGCCGCAAACGTCGCCGCAGCTTTTCGACCGCCTCGGAGTGCAACTGGCTGATGCGCGACTCGGTGAGATCGAGCACCCGCCCGATCTCTTTGAAGTTCAGCTCGTTGTAGTAGTAGAGCGAGAGCACCAGGCGCAGGCGCTCGGGCAGGTCTTGCAGTGCCTTGACCAACTCGTCACGAAGCTGCTGAAAGAACAGATGGCCAAAGGGATCGGCCGGCCGCGACTGGCTCAGCAACTCGGAGGGCACATCGGTCTGCTCGGCGGGCAGCACGCCCAGGTCTTCGAGCGTCAGAAAGGCCATCTGCTCGTTCTCGGCGAGCAGCTTGTCGATCTCGCGCGGCTTGAGGCCGCTGGCCTCGGCCAGCTCGTCGACGGTGGCCTTGCGGCCGAACTCGGCCTCGATCTCGCGCTGATGCCGCGTCAGCTTGTTGATCTTGGCCCGCGCGGTGCGCGACATGAAGTCGTAGGTGCGCAGCTCATCGAGCATGGCGCCTTTGATGCGAAACTCGGCGTAGGCCTCGAAGCGATGGCCGAGCGCTTCATCGAACGTCTCGATGGCCTGCAACAGCCCGATGGTGCCGACCGAGATGAGGTCTTCGACCTCGACCGAGGCCGGCAGGCGATGCACCAGGCGGAAGGCGACCTTCTTCACCAGCGGCGCAAACTGTCGAACGGTGTCTTCCTGCTTGCGGCGCTGCGCGAGCGCGGCGGTCTTCCGGTAGGCGTCGATGCCCCGCTTCATCGGCTCACCGCGCCGGTTCCTGCCCAAGCAGCCGCCGCCAGAAGAACTGCATCTGGCCGGACGGCGCGCCGGCCGCGCCCTCGCGGCCCAGCGTCTCGGCCAGCATGCGCACGCCCTCGGCGGCCGGGCTGTTCGGGTAGCGCTCGATCAGCAGGACGCGCTCGACGATCGCCTGACGGACGTGGTCGTCGCGCACGATGAAGCCGGTGAAGTTGATGGCGATGTCGAGGAACTGGTCGGCGACGGTGGTGAGGTGGCGGAAGACCCGCAGCGCCTCCTTGCGGCTGTCGACCATGTTGACGACCAGGTGGAAGCTCTTGATCGAGTGGCTGGTGCTGAGCACCTTCATCGTGGCGTAGGCGTCGGTCATCGACGTCGGCTCGGGCGTCGCGACGACAAGCACCTGCCCGGCGGCGGCGTTGAACGCGAGCACGTTCTTGCCGATGCCGGCGCCGGTGTCGACGAGCAGCACGTCGACCTCGGTGTCGAGCGCGTCGAGCGCGCTCATCAGCATCAGGATTCGGTCATCCGACAGGTGGGTCACCTCGCGCACGCCCGAAGCCGCGGGCAGTACGGTGACGTTGGATCGGGCCTCGATGAGCAGCGAGGAGAGCTCGGCCTCGCCGGCGAAGAACTGCGCCAGCGTCGCCTTGGGGCTGAGCCCCAGCATGATGTCGACGTTGGCGAGCCCCATATCGGCGTCGATGAGCAGGACTTTGCGGCCTTGGCGACCCAGCTCGACGGCCAGATTGCAGATCAGGCTCGTCTTGCCGACGCCGCCTTTGCCACTGGTGACTGAGAAGATCTGCATCGCTCGCTGTCAGGGCCAGTCATCGATGGAAGGGGCGGCAGACCGGCCCGCCCGGGCATGGGGGGCATACTAGCAGATTCCGGAAAGAATGCGTTTTTCGCACGTATTGGAGATGCATGGTCCTCACCCCGCGGCGCGCAGCGGGGAACGGGCCCCGCCTGTCAGGATCTGCGCCGCGATCAGGTCGGCGCGGGCCTCTTCGATGTCGTCGGGCACACGCTGGCCGAAGGTGGTCCAGGCCAACGGGCGGCCGGCGCGGCGCACGACGCTGTAGAGCGCGCCGAGGGCGTCGGTCTCGTCGGTCTTGGTGGCACAGAGCAGGTCGAAGTCGAGGGCGGCGAAGCCATCGAGGGCGGCGAACAGGTCGCGGCCGCGCGTCGCAGCCGAGAGCGTCAGCACCAGGTCGCCGCCCCAGCCGGGCGGGAAGTAGCGGGCCAGAGCCTCGACCTGCTCGGCGGCGCGCGGGTTGCGGCCGGTGGTGTCGACGAGGATGAGGTCGCGGTCGGCACAAGCGGCCAGCTCGGCGCGCAGGGCGCGGGGGTCGCGGGCGATGCGCAGCGGGCAGTCGAGCACCTCGGCGTAGCGGCCGAGCTGTTCGACGGCGGCCATGCGAAAGGTGTCGACGGTGATGAGGGCCACCGAGCGGCCGGCGAGGCGCGCGAGGGTCGCCAGCTTGGCGATGGTGGTGGTCTTGCCGACGCCGGTCGGGCCGACGAAGGCCATCACCTGGCGACCGCCGCGGGTCACCGACGCGCCCCCGCATTGCAGTTCGTCGGCGATCATCGCTTCGAGCGCCGCCAGCATCTCTCGGTCGTCGGCGGTGCCTTCGGGCAGCGCTTGCAAGGCGCGCTCGACCAGCTCGGCGGCGTGGGTGGCGGCGATACCGACGTCGATCAGCCGCGTGCGCAGCGCGAGCGCCGCAGCGGGCTCGCGGGGCGCGCGGTGCAGCAGGCCGCGAATCTCGGCGAGCTGGTCCTGCACGGGTCCGACGGTCGCGGCCAGGCGGCGCAGCTCGGCCATCTCGTCGCGCAGGGGGGCCAATACACGCTGGAGCGCGTCGGCGGCGGTCTTGGCGGTCGACGCCGTGGCCGGGGCGCGGGCCGCCAGCGCGGCGGGCGCGCGCTTGGGCGGCTTGCCCGCGGCGGGCTTTGGGGGCTGCGCGGGGGCGGGTTCACCTTCGGCGGCGGCCAGGCGGGTCAACGCGGCGCGCAGCTCGGCGATCTCGGCCCGCAGCGTGCCAACCTCGTCGTCCGCCGGTCGCTCGAACCGGCGCTGCACCTCGTCGGCGCTGACCAGCGCCGGGCCGGTCTCTTCGGCTTCCGCGACGCGGTGATAGGGCGGCCGGTGGGCCAGGCGCGCATCGCGGCGCGCTTCTTCGGCGACCTCGGCCTCGCGCTGTTCGATCTGGCGGGCCAGCCAGGCAGCGCGGTCGGCGAAGGGTTTGTCGACCCCCGCGTGCTGGCGAACGGCGGCGAGCAGCGGCGGCAGTTCGGCGGGCTGGGTGGCCAGCGCGGTCCGCGCATAGGCGGCGCTCGCTTGCCGTCGCCCACCCATCGCCGGGGCCTCGCCCTCGGGTGAAGGCAGCGCCGCGCGCGCCTGACCGATGGCGGTGATCTCAACATAGGCCCCGCGCGGGTCGCGGCCGCGGCGCGTGCTGATGATCGCCGCGTCGGGGCCGAGCGTGCGCTTGAGGCGTGCGACCGCGTCCTGCATGGTGCGGGCGCGGAAGGTGTGGGTCGACCCGGAGCCGTCCTTGGCTGTCCGCATCGTCATCCTCCGTCGGTCGGCGTCAACGGATTGTCGATCCGCGTCGGCGCGCTGTCGGTCGACGGGCCCCGCGCCGCGCTGGCGCGGGAAAACCGGTCACCGCAGCGTGGCTGTGCGAACGTCGTGCCAGGGTCAGGCGGGGCTGGGCTGCAGGCCGGCAGGCGCGCGTCGCCCGGTGGCGGCGCTGGGCATGGCGGCCGGCGCGGCGCCCCGGCCGACGTCGCCAAAGGCATCGACCTGAATGCCCGGCGCGATCTCTTTGTGCGAGATGACCATCAAGCCCGGGATGAAGCGCTCGATCAGGTTGCGCACCGGCCGGCGCAGCTCGGGCGCGGTGAGCAGCACCGGCGCGTAGCCCAGCGCCGACATCTCGCCCATGCGCCGTTCGAGCTGGTCGAGGAACTTCTCGGCGACCTGCGGCGAGACGCCGAGGTGGAAG
>JAGQJJ010000525.1 GCA_020430675.1 Myxococcales bacterium | reverse complement strand
TCGCCGCGTGCTGGCCCGATGAGCCGATCGGCGCGTCGACGCGGCACCGGCTGCATTCGACGCTGCACAACGTCCGCGGGCTCGGCCTGCGCGCGCTGATCGAGACGGTCGATGATGGCTGGCGGCTGCGGCCCGACGTGCCGACGTTCTACGTGCTCGAGGCGCAGGCGCGCCGGTCGGCGTCCAGGGGCGAAGGCTCGACCGCCGGGTGAGCCCCGACCGCTCGACAGATCAGGTCGACCGCGCGCGCGGCGGCCTCGGCCAGCGGCGGTGAGAGCTCAAGCCCGAACGGCCGGATGTTGTCGACCACCGCGCCGATGATCTCGAGCGCGGGCACCCGATCGAGCGCAAGCGGCAGCACCCGCAGCAGGTGGTCGAGGCCGAGCGCATGCGCCGAGAAGGCCCGCGCCGGGGGCAGCGGGTCGTCGGGCGAGAGCCGCAGCAGCCGGCCCGCCGGCCCCGGCCCGCCGACCGCGTCGAGCACGATGGCGCGCGCGCAGCCCTCGAAGCAGCTCAGCGCGTTGAGGCCCGCCGTGCCCGCGTCGAAGACGCGCACGTCTCGCGGCAGCGGGCGCGCTTGCAGCAGCCGGCAGACCGCCGGGCCGAAGCCGTCGTCGCCCTGGTAGCGGTTGCCGAAGCCGATCACATGCACGCGCGCCACGGCTCAAGCGGCGCCGAAGCGGAAGCGGCGGTCGAGGTCGAGCACATGCACCGTGCAGACGAGGCATGCGTCGTGCGAGCGGATGATGTGGGCCAGCTCGATGGGATCCTCCAGGTCGGCGATCGGCGTGCCGATCATCGTGGACTCCCAGTGGCCGGGGGTGCCGGCGCTGTCCCGCGGCGAGGCGTTCCAGCTCGTCGGGGTGATGATCTGGTAGCGCTCGATCTCGCCGTCGACGAGCTCGATCCAGTGCGCCAGCCCGCCGCGCGCTGCGCTCACGAAGCCGACCCCCTGCGCCGTCGCGCGCGGCGTCGGGCGGATGAGGAAGGGCTCGTCGAGGTCCGCCACCAACTCGTCGAGGGTGCGGTGCATCAGCTCGAACGTCGGCGCCGCCCGGTGGATGCGCGCGAACTGGCGCAAGAAGCTGTTCGAGCCCTCGGCGGCGAACAGGCCGCGGACCAGGGGATCGCCACCGTGGTAGAGGTCGGCGAGCGGTCCGAGCTCGCAGACCTTGCCCCGGTAGCGCGGCGCCTTGGCCCACGAGTAGCTGCCGTCGCGCGGCCCGGCCACCGGCGAGGTCTCGCCCTGCCACGGGTGGCGCCCGTCACCGGAGTCGACGAAGTGCGAGTAGCGCACATGCTCGGTGACCTCGCGGTGGTCGAACGGCGAGTCGAGCCCGGTCTCGGCGTCGTGGAAGCCGCCCGGCAGCAGCATGGCGGGCTCTTCGAACGGCGGCTGCCAGCGCACCGGGTCAAAGTAGTTGCCGAAGCTGAGCAGGTTGCCCTCGCCCACCCCGGTGCGGTGCAGCCCGATGGCCCGCGTGAAGCGCCAGAAGGTGCCGATCGCGCTCTTGCGGTGGGCCTCGGCCTCGTCCAGCCAGGCCTCGACGTCGTCGGCGGTGTGGTTGCGCAGCCAGCGCTCGGTCCGGCAGCCGAGCACGCTGGCCTCGTACCACCCCTGGTACTCGTTGATCAGGTCGCGCGCCCGTCGGAGTTGCGCACGGGTCGGGCGCGCGGTGACGCCGCCGGGCATGAAGCTGCCCGAGTGCGGCCACTGCCCGCCGAAGATCGCCACGATCTTGAGGATGTCCTTGGTGCGTTGAAGCGTCTCGACGTAGGTGCGCCCCGAGAAGGCTTCGAAGAGCGTTTGCACCCGGTCGTAACCCTCGACGTCCCGGTAGCGGGGGTTGCACAGGTCGATGGTGAACATCAAGAAGCTGTGCCGAGCGTCGCTCTGGATGCCTTCGGTCATCAGGCACAGATTGCGCACGCGGGTGCCGTTGGGCGCGATCGGGCACTGCCACGCGTGCTCGAGGGCCGCGACCGCCGCGTAGCTGTGGCTCGTGCTGCAGATGCCGCAGATGCGGGGCGTGATGACCAACCCATCGGTCGCCGCCCGCCCGCGCAGGATCTGCTCGAAGCCGCGGTACATCAGGCCGATGCACCATGCGTCGGTGACCTTCTCGCCGTCGTACTCGATCTTGACCTCAAGGTCGCCTTCGACCCGGTTGAGTTCGAGGCTCACGACCTTGCGCTTGGTGTGCGGCTGCATCGGGGATCCTCTCGTCGCGATCAGGCGCGTGGGCGCACGGGCGCCAGGCCCTGGGTGCGGCGGGCGCGCGGCTCGGTGATGGCCACGAGGCCGGCGGTGATCCGGCGCATCGTGTAGCGCACCATGCCGCCGTAAGCGCGGTGGTCGGCCATGCTCACGCCCAGCGGCGGGGCGTCCGCCACGAAGTCGAGGTCGGGCGCGAGCAGTTCGCGGTCTTCGGGGAAGGTGGGCGACGTGCAGCCCACACAGGGCGCGCCCACCCGCGGCTTGCTGCTCTCACCGAGCCAGATGCCGTGGCTGCACCGGGCGGCGGTCTTCGGGCCCTGGCACCCCAGCTCGAACGAGCATGGGATCTCGCCCGGCTCGATCTCGGCCCCGGCGAGCTTGGGGATCTTGGCCGGGCACGCCCGGTGGAAGGCCTTCTCGAAACGCTCGACCGGCCGGTTGACCGCGTCGAGCTCGATCGTGCCGCCGTATACCACCAGCCGCAGGGCGTGCAGCACGTCGTCGGGGTGTGTGGGGCAGCCGGCGACGTTGATCACTGGCAGCCCCGCGCGCGAGATCCAGTCCGGCGACAGAAGTCCGCGCGGCTGATCGCCCGTCCACTGCAAGCCGACGTAGTCATCGGGATCGGGGCCGGCCGCCGAGATGCCACCGTAGGCGGCGCAGGTGCCGGCGGCGACGACCACCGACGCCACGTCGGCCAGGCGGGCCACGATGTCGCGCTTGGGCTCGCCGAGCATCGTATCGTACAAGCCGGTGCCCGCCGGTCCCTGGGCGATGGCGCCCTCGACCACCAAGATGGTCAGCGCCTGCTCGCCGCGCTCGATGCGGTCGATCATGCGGCCGAGCCCGGCCGGCCCGAGCAACGACAGCGACGGGTGCCACAAGAGCTCAAGCTCAAGGCCCCGCAGGGCTTCGAGCAGGTCGGGCGATTCGGCGTTGAGCAGCGACATCGTATCGCCGCTGCACCCGCCGGTCTGAATCCACAACATCGTCGCCATCGATCTCCCCCGTTTGTCGGCGTGGCATCGGGTTCGGGAGCGATGCCGACTCCCCGGTCCTCACGCGCTGCGCTGCGCGCTCAGCCAGTCGACAAAGCCACCGAGCCCCTGCCCGGTCGTCGCCGAGAGCGCCATGCTGCGCGGCTCGGGCATCACGCGGGCCAGGCTGTCTTCGATGGCGCGCAGGCTGACGCCGGGCAGGTAGGGCAGCAGGTCGGTCTTGGTGATGACCACGAGATCGGCGGCCTGGAACATCGTCGGGTACTTGAGCGGCTTGTCGACGCCCTCGGTGACCGAGAGCACGACGACATTGGCCGCCTGGCCCAGGTCATAGATGGCCGGGCAGACGAGGTTGCCCACGTTCTCGATGAAGAGCACGTCGGCCCGCTGCCACGGCAGCGCATGCAGCGCGTGGTGCACCAGCTCGGCGTCGAGGTGGCAGGCCGAGCCGGTGATGATCGGCGCCGAGGCGATGCCTGCCGCGCGCAGCCGCTCGGCGTCGTTCTCGGTCGCGAGGTCGCCCGACATCGCCGCGAGGGCGCACCCGGGCAGCGCGGCGGCCGTGGCCTCGAGCAGCGCGGTCTTGCCGGCGCCGGGCGCGCCCATCACGTTGATCGCCAGCACGCCCGCCTCGCAAAAATGCGCGCGGTTGTGCTGCGCCTGGTGGGCGTTGGCCCGCATGATCGACTGCGCAAGCTCGACCGAGACGAGCTCGTGGTCTCCGCATCCACAGGGCTCACACACGCTTCACCTCCAGCTCGACGCGGTCGAGCGCCAGTT
>JAGQJJ010000524.1 GCA_020430675.1 Myxococcales bacterium | reverse complement strand
GGCTCACGTCCACCGCGTGGTGATCTGCTTCGACGCCGAGGCCAGCGACGCCGGGCTGAAGGGCGCCGAGGCCACCGCCGACGACCTCTTCGACGCGGGCCTGCCGGTCTCGATCGCCACGTTGCCGCGCCCCGAAGAGGTGGCCAAGGTCGACCTCAACGAGTACCTCAAGGCCCACGGCGCCGACGCCCTGCGCGCCGTGCTCGCCGCCGCGCGACCGGTCATCGAGCACCATCTCGCCGTCATCCCCGCCGACACGCCCGCCGCCGAGCTGCCCCGCCGCCTGCGGCCGCTGCTCGCGCGCCTCGAAGGCCGCACGTCCATCGAGCGCGACGCGGCGATCGACGCCGTCTGCGCCCGCTTCAAGCTGCAACGCCGCTCGGTGCGGACCCTGCTTCAGCGCGACGCGGGCGCGAAGTCCACCGCGAGCCTGCGCGGCGCGGTGCACGTCGAAGGTGGCCATTACGCCGCCTGGCTCGGCCCGACGCCGAGCGCCGTGTCCTCGTTCGTGCTCGACCTGCAAGAGCGCGTCGTCGTCGAGGGCGGCGCCGAGCTGCTGCTGTGCGCCCTGCGCTGCGAGAACGGCCGCCGCGTCGACGGCCTGCGCCTGACCGCCGCCGACTTCCACTCCCGCCAGGCGCTGCTCAAGGCGCTCGGCGTGCCCGACGCGCAGTGGACGGGCAGCGACGAGCACGCGCAGGGCGTGCTGCGCCTGCTGACCGCCACGCCCGGTCCATCGCGCCGCGGCGCGCGCGTGCTCGGCCTCGCGACCACGCCCGCCGGGCGGCGCTGGGTCGGACCCCATGCCATCATCGCCGCCGATGCCATCCGCGCCGACGACCCAGCCATCCGCTTCGTCGGCGAAGACGGCGCCCTGACCCGCAGCCTGCGCGTCGCCGCCACGCCCGACGCCGAGCTGCGCGCGCTCGCCGCTGCCGCGCTGCCGGCCCTCATCGCGCTCAACGAGCCCGCGGTCATGCTGCCCCTGCTCGGCTGGTTCCACGCCGCCCCGCTGCGCGCCTTCGTCCGCGAACGCCTCGGCCACTTCCCGCTGCTCGTCGTCTGGGGCACCCAGGGCTCGGGCAAGACCACCCTCGTCTGCGAGGTGCTCTGGCCCCTCTTCGGCGTCGAAGCCGCGCTGCCCTTCTCGGCCAACGCCACCGAGTTCACCCTGCTCAAGCTGATGGCATCGACCAACGCCGTGCCCGTCGTGCTCGACGAGTACAAGCCCAGCGACATGGCCCAAGGCCGCCTCGCCGCGCTGCACCGCCTGCTGCGCCAGGGCTACACCGGCGAGCTGGCCCAGCGCGGTCGCAGCGACCAGACCGTCGTCGACTACGCCCTCGACGCCCCAGTCTGCCTCATCGGCGAGTGCCGCCCCATCGAGCCCGCGCTGCTCGAGCGCATGGTCTCGGCCCGCCCCGACAAGAACGCCATCGCCACCGACCCCGCGCGCCGCGAGGCCTTGCTCCGCCTGCGCGCGCTGCCGTTCGCCCGCCTCGCCGGGCCCTACCTGCGCTTTGCGCTCGGCCAGGACGTCGACACCCTGCTCGGCGTCGCCCGCCGCGAGCTGGCGCGATGCCTCGGCGAGCGAGCCATCCCACTGCGCGTGCAAGACAACCTCATCGCGCTGCTCGTCGGCCTCATCCTCTTCGATCGCTTCGCCGCCGACTGTGGCGCCCCGCTGCCCGCGCCCGACTTCGCGCTGGCCATCCGCGCCGTGCTGGCCGACGTGCTCGACGGCGACGGCCAGGTCAAGAGCGGCCTCGACCACTTCCTCGAACAGCTCGCCGCCGCCGCGGTGAATGGCATGGCGATGCCATCGCGCCACTACCTGCGCGACGAAGACACCCTCTACGTGCACCTCGCCTCGGCCCATGCCGTCTACCGCGAGCACTGCCGCCGCACGGCCTGGCGCGGCGAGGTCATCGACGAGAACGCCCTGCGCCGGCAGGCCCGCGAAGAGCTGGAGCGCGGCGGCTACGTGCTGGCTGTCAGCCATCAAGTCATCTTCGGGCAGCGCCTCGATCGCCGCCGCGTCCTGGTCATCGACCTCGAACGCGCCCGAAGGTCGCTCGACGTGGATGGCTTCGCCGCCAGCGAATCCCAGAATCCCCTGGACTCTCGCCCCCGAGAGAGCCTGCATGGGCCCGCGTCGGCGACGCTCGCCGGCCGCGCCTACCATGACGGAGAGATGCCATGAGCCATGTGAGAGAAGCCCGCCTCGCTTTGAGCGGGGTGGCCGCCGAGCTCGATACGCTGCGGCGGCTGAGCGATGACGACCTGCGCGCCCGCTTCGAGGCCGAGCTGGGCCTGCCCGCGAAGGGCCGCTCGTCGCAACGCCTGCTGCGCCGCCTCGCCTGGAAGCTCCAGGCCGAGCGCGAGGGCGGCCTCAGCCCCCGCGCCCTCGATCGCATCGCCGCGCTGGCCCCGCCCGAAGGCGGCGCGCCGCGCTCCAGCGCCCTGCCTGCCGAACCTGACGTACCCATCCGCGACCCTCGGCTGCCCCCAGCGGGCACCATCCTGCGCCGCGCCCACAAAGGCGAGGTGCACGAGGTGCTGGTCCGCGCCGATGACTTCCTCTGGCACGGTCGCGCCTTCGCCTCGCTGACTGCGCTCGCTCAAGCCATCACCGGCTCGCGCTGGAATGGCTATGCCTTCTTCGGCGCCGCCCTCGCCGAAGCCAAAGGGGTCGAGCCATGAGCGGCCCGCTGCGCGCGGCGGTCTACGTCCGCAAGAGCACCACCCACGGCCTCGACAGCGAGTACAGCTCGCTCGACAACCAGGTCGACTCCTGCCGCGCCTACATCCGCGCCCGCGGCTGGACCGAGTTGCCCACGCTCTACTCCGACGGCGGCTTCAGCGGCGGCACCGTCGACCGCCCGGCCTTCCAGCGCCTGCTCGCCGACGTCGACGCCGGCAAGCTCGATGCCATCGTCGTGCACCGCCTCGACCGCTTCAGCCGCAGCGTCGCCGACTTCGCGCGCCTGCTCGAAGACATGAAGCGCCGCGGCGTCGCCGTGACCTCGGTGACCGAAGGCTTCGACACCAGCACCGCCGCCGGCACGCTGATGGTCAACCTCATCATCTCGATGGCCCAATGGGAGCGCGAGGCCGCCTCCGAGCGCCTCAAGACCAAGTTCGCCAACGCCCGCCGCCGCGGCCTCTACACCGGCGGCCGCCCACCGTTCGGCTACCGCGTCGAGCAGCAGCGACTGGTCGTCGAGCCCGCCGAGGCTGAGGTGCTGCGCGCCGCCTTCGCCGCCCTCGCCCGCGGCGATGGCTTCACCGCCGCCGCCCAGCAGCTCAACGCGCGCGGCTGGACCACCCGCGAGGGCAGGGCCTGGACGCGCCAGCGGCTCGAGAAGATGGCATGCAACCGTGTCTACCTCGGCCAGCTTCGCGCGGGCGATGAGTGGGTCAACGGCCAGCACGCGGCGCTGGTTGAGCTCGATGCCTTCGAGAAGGCTCAGCCCGGCGTGCCATCCAAGGCACCCGCCGCGCGAGGCGAACCCTGCCTGCTGCGTGGTCTCATCCGATGTTCTGCATGTGGCCGGGGTTACTACCGAGCCCACCGCGGCAGTCGCCGCAGGCCCTACTACGCCGGCAACGCGCGGAGAGCGGCCGACTGCGGCTGCAAGATGCACCGCATCCCCAGCGAGGTGCTCGAAGACTTCGTCGTCGATCACATCCGCACCTGCATCGACGACGGCCTCGCCGACGAAGTGCTGCTCGGCCTCGGCCAGCGCGTCGACGCCGAGCGCCGCGTGCTCGCCCGGCAGCGCGCCACGCTCGAACAGCAGGTGACCCAAGCCGAGCGCGAGACCCGCGAGGTCGCCGCTGCGCTCACCCACGCCGAGAACGCCGCCAGCCGCGCCATCCTGCAGGCCCGCCTCGACGCCCTCGCCGTGCAGCACGCCGACGCCCGCCTCGCGCTGTGCACCCTCGATACCCAAGGCGCCAAGGTCGACGCCCTGCGCGTCGACGGCCAATGGATC
>JAGQJJ010000523.1 GCA_020430675.1 Myxococcales bacterium | reverse complement strand
GTCACCTCGACGCGCACCAGGCCGTCGCCGCCTTGCAGCACCCGGGTGCGGTCGATCTGGGTGGCGAGGGTGACGCCGCCGGTGGTGGCGGCGGCTTTGCCGGCGAGCGGCGCGCCGGGCGCCGCGGCGCCTGGCCAGGCGAGCGCGGCGCCGAGGCCGAGGGTGGCGATGAGCAGACAGGCGGCGAGAATCCGGCCGCGGCGAGTGGCTTCAGGTGACATGGGTGACTCCGTCGTCTGAGGTGGCTTCACCCTAGCCGAGCGCCTCGGCGCTGGGTGCAAAAGCTCGGTAAAGCCGCTTCGGGCAGCCTTTACACTCGATTTACACGACGCGCGGGGCGCTTCATGGTCTGATACGGCCATGAGCGAGAAGCTTGAGATTCTGGTGGTTGAAGACGAGCCCGCGATTCGCGAGGGGCTCTGCGATGTATTGGCCTTTCATGGCTATCAGCCCACCGCGGCCGCGGCGGGCGACGCCGGGCTGGCCCTGGCCGAGTCGGGGCGCTTTGCGCTGGTGCTGCTCGATGTGATGCTGCCCGGCATGAACGGCCTTGATGTCTGCCACGCCTTGCGGGCCCGGCGTCCCTTTCAACCCATCGTGATGCTCACCGCCAAAGGCGCCGAGAATGACATCGTCGAAGGCTTCCGTCGCGGGGCCGATGACTATGTGCCCAAACCCTTCAGCGTGCGCGAGCTGCTGGTGCGCATCGAAGCGGTGCTGCGGCGCTCGGGGCGCGCGGCATTGGACGACCGGCCGCGCTTTCGGGTGGGGCCCTGGGAGGTGCAGCCCGACGCGCGGCAGGCGGTGTCCGGCGGCACGGCCATCGAGCTGACGCCGCGCGAGCTGGACGTGCTGACCCTGCTGGCCCGCGAGCGGGGTCGCGTCGTGTCGCGCGACCGGCTGCTGCAAGACGTGTGGGGCTTTGGCAACGTCGAGCACATCCACACCCGCACCATCGACATGCACGTCGCCAAGCTGCGCAAGAAGCTGGGCGCCGAGGGCGAGGCGCTGATCGAGACCGTGCGCGGTGAAGGGTATCGCATGCCATGAAGCGCCTGCGCCTGGTCTTCCTGGCGGTCACGCTGCTGCTGCTCGTGCCGATGGCATTGCTCATCGCCCGCGCGGTGGCCAGCGTGCAGGCCGAGCATGAGGCGCATCATGCCACCGTGGCGGGACGTGTCTTCGATGAGATGGAGCGCGCGCTGAGCGAGCTGTTGCGGCAGGAAGAGACGCGCCCGTACCGCGAGTTTCGCTTTGATGGCTCCGCCGAGACCCGCGAGTTGCCACCTTATGTGGTCGGCTGGTTCGAGGTTGATCCCGCGGGGCGTCTCCACTCGTCGCTCTGGCCCGATCATCTCATCTTCGGGCCACGTCTGAATGAGCGCGCCGCGGAACTGAGCGCCGCGGTGGCGAAGCTCGACACCGGCAGGCCGACGGCCAACTTCAGCCTGCAAGCCATCGCGCCCGGCTCGACCGTGGGCATGCGCAATGCCAAGACCAGCCTCAGCGGGCTCAATCGCGCCTATGATCGCTCGGGGCGGGTGGTGCAGCGGCAGTGGGTGCCCTCGGTGATCGATGACCCATCCGATGCGCCGGCCGAGGCGCCGGTCGAGGGGTTGGACTGGTCCGCGGTGGACGCTGAGCTGCTTCCCATGCGTGGCACGCTGGTCGATGACACCCACCTGGCGCTGGTGCGCCAGGTACGCTTCGACGGCAAGACGGCGCATCAGGGCGTCATCCTGTCGGTGCCGGCGCTGGGCCAATGGCTGATCGACCGCGCGCTCGCCGGGGCATCGGTGGCATCCTATGCGCAAGTGCAGGTCGCGGCCGAACCGCCCAAGCCTTCGGCGCCCGATGGCTATGCCTTCACCCATCGCTTCGGCGAGCCATTTGCCAGCATCGGCGCCGCGCTGGCCCTGTCGCCGCTGCCCGACGCGGTGCAGCCGGGCTATGTCTATGCGTTGGCCATCGGCCTCGGTCTCATCGCGCCGCTGGGATTGCTGGCGCTCTATCGCATGACCGCGGTCGTGGTGGGCTTTGCGCAGCGGCGCAATGACTTCGTGTCGGCGGTGACCCATGAGCTGAAGACGCCGCTGACCTCGATTCGCATGTATGGCGAGATGCTGCGCGAAGGCATGGTGGTCGATGAAGACCGCCGGCAGACGTATTACACCCACATCACCGCCGAGTCGGAGCGGCTCTCAAGGCTGATCGACAATGTGCTCGAGCTGGCGCGGCTTGAGAAGGGCACGCGGGCGATGAACCCGGTGGTGGGCGACCCCATCGCGGCGCTGCGCGAGGTGGTGGCCGTCTTTGGCCCGCAGGCGCAGCAGGCGGGCTTTGCCATCGAGGTCGAGGCGCCCGCGGCGTTGCCGGCCGCACAGTTCGACCGCGATGCGCTGGTACAGGTGCTGTTCAACCTGGTCGACAACGCGGTGAAGTACGCCCGCGGTGCCGACGACCGGCGCATCGTGCTCAGCGCGCAGGCCGAGGCCGGGGGCGTCGTGCTCACCGTGCGCGATTTTGGCCCCGGCGTGCCCGAGCGGCAGCTTCGGCGCGTCTTCGAACCGTTCTATCGCGGCCAGCGCGAGCTGACCCGCACCGCCCAGGGCACCGGCATCGGCCTCGCGTTGGTGCGCGGGCTGGTCGAGCGCATGGGCGGGCAGGTCACCGGCCGCAACGCCGAGGGCGGCGGCTTCGAGGTGCGCGTCCTGCTGCCCGCGCCCGCCTGACGCCTTCGCCCCGCCGACCCCATGGATTTGACGCGCCACATCGTTTGCGCCCGCGCGCTCGATCAGGGTACACCTTCACCTCTTGGCCTTCACGAGACTGAGCGAGGCATGGCGGGCGTTCTGCGACAACCCGACCCGGAGGTGGTCACCCCGCGCAAGGCGGCGGCCGTGTTGCGCCGGCTGGGGCTCGAATGGGCCGCCGAGCCGGGTTACGTGCCCCATCCGCTGCCGCCGGTGGTGCCGCTGAGCCTGCGCTCGCCGCGCGATTGGTGGATCGACGGCGAGGCGCTGGTCTCGTATGTCGGCCAGCCCGAAGACTTCCCGCATCGCGGCAACTGGACGTGCGATCGCGATCCGAGCGGTCGCGGCGAGTGCTGGCAGGTCGCGGCGGCCATTCTGGTGCACTGCTGGAACCTGCCCGAGCTGCGCCCGCTCTTTGAGGCGCCGGCGTGGTCGCTCGACCTGCTCGACCTGCTGCGCCCGGCCGAGCCGCCGCCCATACCCGAGCGGCGGCGCGGGTGGATTCGCTATACGCTGCTGTCGTCGGTGCCGCCGGGCGGCGCGCTGCCCATCGAGCGCACGCTGATCCGCCGCTCGCGCCGCGACGGCCGCGTGCTCAAGCCGCGCTCGCTGCCCGCCGAGCTCGACGAGCTGGTCAGCGAGGTCGATGGGCTGACCGAAGCCGATCTCACGTTGCATGACGTGCACGCGGCGCTGCTGGCGCTGCAACGGCCGCCGGCCCAGACGCCGCCCGAGCGCGTCGAGGCGCACCGGGCGCGGCTGCGGGCGCGGGCGTTTGCCTGCCTGCTCGACGCGCATGACCTGCGGTTCGGCGGCGAAGCGGTGCACCCGGTGGCGCGGCCGCTGACGCCGGTGCTGCGCGCGGTCGACGGCGCCGAAGGGCTGTTGCTGTCATGGACGCCGACCATCGTCGCCGTCTTTGCCATGGGCCCCGGCTATGTCGTCACCGCCGACCGCGAGTTTCGCCCGCTGGCAACGCGCCACGCGCCGCGCGATCCGCTGACGCTGCTGGCCGATCTGCCCGGGGTGCCCGTTGACGAGGCCGCCGAGTTTGGGACGCGCTTCGTGCGCCAGAGCGCGGTGCCGCTGAGCCTGCGAAGCGCGCATCTGCCGCGCACGGTGGCCGCCGACGACGCCGTGGGCATCATCCGGCTGCGCGAGGACGGCGAGGCGCTGATCGTGTCGGTCGCCATCGAGTACCGCGTGGGCGAGGCGGCGGTGGCGGTCGATCCCACCGACCCCGCGCCGATGGTG
>JAGQJJ010000522.1 GCA_020430675.1 Myxococcales bacterium | reverse complement strand
CCAGGTGGCGCAATTCGGCGATGAACGCCGGGAAGCGCACGCCCTCGGCGTCGATCGAGCGGCGCGGGTCTTCGACCAGGGCCAGCGTGGCTTCGGCGCCAGCGGGCCACACCAGATCGACCGCGTAGTCGATCGAGGCGCCCAGGCCATCGGGTCCGCGGGCTTCGATGCGGCCGTCGTAGTGGCCGCCGGGTGTGCCGGCGGCGGGCGTCAGCACGAGCGTCGTGCCCTCGAACTTCGCCGCCCAGCCCGTCGGCGCGTGGCCGATCAAGGTGTAGGCGCCGGCCAGCGAGGTCTGCGCCGCCACGTCGACGCGATGGGGTCCGGGGCCTGCGGGCGATGGCGTGGCCGAGAGGGCCAGATGGTCGACCGCGGCGAGGTCGAGGTCGGCTTCGATCCGCGGGTCGCCGGGGCGGAACGTGATCGTGCCGGTCGCGTTGGCCAGGCCGATGCCATCGCCGCGCAGGGGCGTCGCGCCGAGTTGCAGGTCGCTCTCGGCGTCGGTGAAGCGCAGGGCGGCCCCGACGAGGGTGTCAGTGGCTTCGGCGGCGGCGAGCGGGCCGGCGAAGGCGCCGCGAAGTTCGAAGGCATTGGCGGCCATGACAAAGCGATCGGGGCCGAGCGGATCGCCATCGGCTTCGAGCAGACCCGCGGCGACGGGTGAGACGTCGACCGTGGGGCGCAGATCGAAGGTGGCGCCGGCGGGCGCGCCCGACAGGGTGAGCCAGGCGTCGCCGGGTCGAGCGAGCGGCTCGCCAAAGGTCGCCAGCGCCTGCAGGCCGCCGGGGCCACCGTAGACGTCGAGCGGGCCCGCGCCGACCAGGCGGGCGGTGCCGCCGCCGTGCAATTCGATGGGCACGTCGATGCCCTGCCAGGCCAGCGTGACGCCGCCCAGCGCGCCGATGGCGGCGGGATCGGCCTCCAGCGCGCGCACGCGCACCGTCTGGCGGCCCGCGGCGACCGTCCAGTCGAGCTGGCTCTGCGCGGTGTGTGAGACCCGTACATGGCCAGCGTGGACGACGCCGCGCAGGGGCGCCGGGGCGAGCGTCGCGTCGAGGTCGACCGCGGTGGTCGCCACTGGCGGTGGACCGCCCGCGCTGTCGGCCATGAGCCCCGAAGGCCGGTCCTCGACGATGGGATCGGCCAGGGCCTGAATGATGATGGTATAGGTCTCTTTGTATGCCTTGACCGCGTCGCACCAGCCTTCGATGAGCTGCACGCCCGGTCCCAGGTAAGGGAAGTCGAGGAAGTTGCTGAGGATGCCTTCCAGCGTCGGCAGCGCCGCGTCGCAGTTGCCCAGCGTGAACTGCACCGGCGAGAACGGGTCGATCTCTTCCGAGAGCTTGGTGAAGGTCAGGCTCAACGCTTGATCGAGCGCTGCCGGGAACGTCGTGCTCAGCTTGTCGCAGACATAGTCGACGCCGCCGGCGCAGGCGGCCACGCCCTGGAAGGCGGCGCCGACGATGCCAAAGAGGCGCACGCCGAACTTGATCATGCCCGCGTCGAAGCGCATGGGGCTCAGGCGGTCTTGCGGGCAGCCATCAATGAAGGTGCAGACGACTTGATAGACCTTCAAGCCATATTCCAGCATGGCACCGCCGGTGCCATCGTCGAGGCGGCCGATGAGTCCACCGTCGGGCTCCAGCTCGTACCAGGCGGCGCGCCCGAGGTCATCGATCTCAACCGGCGCGGTCGGCGCCAGCACCGACTTGCCCGCCTGCAAGGCCTGACGGATGCGCAGCGAGGCTTCGGCGGGCAGCGCGAGACTGTCGAGCTGGGTGAGGCCGGCAGGGCCGATGAGCAGCACGAACTCGACCCCGGCGTCGACCGCTTCGCTGACCACGCGGTTGACCGAGAGCGGCGTTTCGCCGCCGAAGGCTTCGATCACCATGCCTTCGAGGGTGGTCGCCAGCATGCCATGGCTCATGCGCATGCGCTGCCGATCGGCGCGAAGCTGGCCGGGCGCGCCGACGCTCTCGATGCGTTCGCGGATGAGATCGATGCCCATCGCGGTGGTGGCATCGGGCCTGGTGCGCACATAGCCGGCGACGATGCGCGGGGCGTCGCTGTAGACGCGCTGGCGCAGATGCTGGGCGGCGAGCGCCGAGCGATCGGCGAGCTGGCTGCCATGCAACAATGCCATGGTGGCGGCGAGCTGACCCTGAAAGCCGACGACGATGCCATGATCTTCGGCGTCGATGTCGCCGTCGTTCGGCAGACCCTGCACCGTCTCGATGACGCCCCGCATGGCTTCGAGCTGCCCGCGCAGCGCCGTCTGCGCCTGGCGCGTCAGGCGCGCGGGCGGCATGGGCGCGCCGATGACCAGGGCGGTGGCATCGGTCGAGTCGACCGCGTTGTTGGCGAAGTCATCGGGCTCGCCTTGATAGGGCAAGCCATTGCGCGCGGTGTACGGAATGCGGTCGGCGATGGGGCGGCTGATGACTTCGCCCTCGCCCGGCTGCTGACCGGGGGCGAGCAGCTCGATGTCGAGGCGCAGCGCGGTGAGGGTGTTATTGACCAGCGGGCCGGCGAAGTTGGTGGCGATCTCTTGAAATGAGCGCCCTTCGAGCACTTCGAGCGCGTCGAAGCGCTCCAGGTCGGCCAGCTCGATCTTCGGGGTATAGGTCAAGGTGCGCGTGTAGAAGAGGAACGCGCCGGCCGAGACCGCGATGTCAACCTGGGTGGTCGCGGTGAGGGTGCGGCCGACCAGGTCGCCGGCGCCGCGCACCAGGTTGATCGCGGGCGCGCGGTCTTCGGGGATGCCGCGCTGCCAGACCTGCTGGAACTCTTCGGGCACAACGCGCAGGGCGACGTGATGACGGCGGGCTTCGGGCATGGCGGCGATCAGCGCGCCGTCGCCGCCGTCGACGATGCCGACGCCGAAGCCGGCGTCGGGGAACGACGGGTCGAGCGGCACAAAGGCCCCGTTGACGTAGGCCTCGACGAAGCAGTGATCGCGCAGCCGCTCGCGCAGCGCGGCGTCAAGCGTGCGGCCTTCGAGCAGCAGCGCTGAGAGCGCCTCATCATCGAGCGCGGACAGCGCCGCCGCCTGCTCGCCGCGGGTGGCGCCCAACCCGACGGCGGTGGCCGGGTCGAGCAGGTGCAGGGCCCCCTCGGGCCGCTGGCGCACGGCGTCGAGGTCAAGCGCGCCGCCGCCTTGATCCATGCGCGCCGCCGAGGGCCAGAAGCCGGCTTCGAGGCGATCGAGCGCGGCGTCGTCGAGGGTGGCGAAGCGATAGCCAGCCGGCACGCCCGCGGCGCGCAGCAGGGCCACGAGCAGATTGGCGCGGTCGTGCGCGTTGCCGCCCTGGGCATAAAGCGCGCCGCGGGCGCCTTGCAGCGAGCCGACATAGGGCTGGGCGACGACCTCGTCGCGCACAAAGGCGAAGATGCGTTGCGGATCCTGGCCGAGCAGCCCGGCCTGATGGGCGATCGCGGGATCGGTCGGGTCGGCGTCCGGCGTGGGCAGCAAGTACTCGACAGGGAAGGCCGGCCCGTAGAGCTGCACCGCGCGGCCAGCGATGCGCGCTGGGGTGCCGGCATAAACCGCACGGGCTTGGGGCGCGGCGAGCGCCTGGCCCTCGCCCGCCGGCGCCAGGCTCAAATGCACCGTGAAAACATCGCCCGGCGGCAGCGTGCCCACCGGCCAGAGCAGCGCGTCGCCTTCGCGGGTGGCGGTCACCCCGCTCTCGGCCACCGCGTCGGCGCCGGGCACGCGCAGGATCACGTTCTCGGCGGCTTCGAGGCCCTGGTTCTTGACGCGGACGGTGACCTCTAGCGGCCCGTCGGCGATGTCGATGAGGCGGTAGGCGCTCTGTTCAACCTGGACCGAGATCGGCGGCGCGGCGGTGGCGCGGCCGAAGAGCACGGCCACGGCAAGGACCGCCGGCGAGACGATGCGCATGCTTCCCCCTCAGCGCTGCGAGTCGCTTGATCATTGTGACGACTTCGCGGGGCAAACCCAACTGCGAGCACGCGCTTGGCGCGGCTCGGGGGCTCACGGCGGGGCGCGGCGTCGTTGA
>JAGQJJ010000521.1 GCA_020430675.1 Myxococcales bacterium | reverse complement strand
GGCTCGACCTGTCGAGGGCAGACGTCGCCGGTGCCGTCGCGATCGGCGTCCTCCTGACCTGGGGTGGCGACAGGCGGGGAGTTGTCACAAACATCGCCGAGGCCATCCTCATACTGGACATCATGGTTCGGATTTGGCGTGAACGGGCAGTTGTCCAGGTCGGCTCCGAGAGGCGCCCCGCGGAACTCCCCAGGGTCGTCTGGCGTTCCGTCGCCGTTCTCGTCGATGCCGTTGAACAGATCCAGGCAAGCGTCGGGACCGCCCCAGGGCAGGCAGTTGGCCACGCCATCCTGGTCGATGTCATCGTCGCAAACGTCGCCGATGCCGTCGCCGTCGAGATCGTGCTGGTCGGGGTTGCCAACCTCTGGGCAATTGTCCGGCCGATCCGGTCGATCGGGCACGCCGTCGAAGTCCCGATCGGGCAGCGCGATGGGTGACATCTCGCCGTTGGGGCCCACCTGATTGAGAAACACAAACCACCAATGCCCCGGCCCACGATCGCCGGTGCCGATGTAGGCCACCTGGTGGACCGCGGGCGTGCCCGATGCGACCGGATGGCCCAGTTCGAAGCCGCCGGCGGGGCCGTACCAGCCGATGCGGGCGTCGGGGCCGTCAGCGCTGGCGGCCGTCCAGTGGAGCTGTTGGTAGATGAAGTCGAGCCGTACGTCCTGCGGCTCGTCTGGCGGCGCTGGGCCGTCGTCGCCGTCCGCCGCGCGGGGCCCGAGGATGTCTTCGAGGCCCGAGCGGCTGAGGATCAGCTGAAACTGGTTGATGTCGGCCTTGGGGGGCTCCGCATCCGGCGCCGGATCTGGCTCGCAGATGCCCGCGGGGATTTGCCGCATCCAGGTCACCGCGAGCGTCTGCGTGTTGCGGCTGCGATGGATGTACAGCTCGGTCACGCCGCGATCCGCGTCGGCGAGGAACGGCGCGATGAGCGCCACGCCTTCGACCGAAGAGCGATCAGCGATGGGGCGGAGGTCATCGGGCCATTGGCCTGGACGGGCGTTGAGCCACAGCGCGCCTTGCGCGTCGGCGCAGGCGGAGTCGAAGTGGCCGCCCATCCAGTTCAGGCCTTCGTGAAAGACTTCGGTGAGGTCGACGCAGGCGGACGCTGCAGCGTCGTTGAGACCCGCGCAGACATTTTCGCGCGCCTCGTCCTCGTCGACCCCCAGGACGCGGTCCTCGGCGAGCGTGTAGGCCGCTTCGACCGGCGCAGCGTGGGCCGCGATCGCCCCGGCAAGCAGGGCAGCCATCACTGCAAGAGCCCATCCGATCCGCATCGGGCGCCTCGGTTGGCCGTCGCGCCTTGCACCTTGATACGCGGCCTTGATCTTCATCACTACAGCCCCCTCCCGCGCACGGTCAATCGGGCCGCTTGCGTTTGGGCCCCATGATCTTCATCGGCGTTTCCGCCGACGTGTTGCGCAAAAGGCGAAATTTTCTCGCAGGCGCCCACCGGATGGCGCCGCCGGCGAGGCGCGCGAGGGGGGCCGCGCGGGTCAGGTGTCGGGGTCGGGCAGCCAGTCGAAGCGGGGCCGGTAGCCGCGCATCGGGGCGTATTGGGGTGGCCAGGCGGGGCCGTCGACGCCCAGGTCGTAGGCGGCGTGGCGCGTCCAGTACGGGTCGAAGAGGTGGGCGCGGGCGAGGGCGACGAGGTCGGCGCGGCCCGCGGCGAGCACGCTGTTGGCGTCGGCGTGGCTGCTGACGTTGCCCACCGTCATCGTGGGCAGGCCGACTTCGAGCCGCACGCGCTCGGCGAAGGGTGTCTGGTAGAGGCGGCCGTAGCGCGGGCGGGCCTCGGGCGAGAGGCCGCCGGTCGAGACATCGAGCAGGTCGCAGCCAGCGGCCTTCAGCAGCTCGGCCAGCGCCAGGGTGTCATCGCCGTCGAGGCCGCCTTCGATCCAGTCGGTGGCCGAGACCCGCACGAAGATCGGCTTGTCGGCCGGCCAGACGTCACGCACGTCGGCGAAGATCTCCAACGGGAAGCGGGCGCGGTTGGCAAACGAGCCGCCATAGGCGTCGGCGCGCGCGTTGCTCAGCGGTGAGAGGAAGGTATGCAGCAGGTAGCCGTGGGCAAAGTGCAGCTCGATCAGGTCGAAGCCGGCGGCTTCGGCGCGGCGAGCGGCGGCGACAAACGCGGCCCGCACGGCCTTCAGGTCAGCCAGGGTCATCTCGCGCGGCGTCTGGCTCTCGGTGGCATATGGCAACGGCGAGGGCGCCATCAGCGGCCAGTTGCCGGCGGGCAGCGGGCGGTCGATGCCTTCCCACAAGCGGCGGGTCGAGCCCTTGCGGCCGGCGTGGGCGAGCTGCACGCCGATGGCGGCGGCGCTGTGGGCGTGCACGAAGTCGGTGATGCGACGCCAGGGCGCCACGTGCGCGTCGTCGTACAGGCCGGCGCAGCCGGGGCTGATGCGGCCGTCGCGGGTGACGTCGGTCATCTCGGTCATGATGAGCCCGGCGCCGCCGACCGCGCGGCTGCCGAGGTGCACCAGGTGCCAGTCGTTCACCACGCCATCATCGGCCGAGTACATGCACATCGGCGAGACCACGATGCGGTTGCCCAGTTCAACGCCGCGCGTGCGGAACGGCGTGAACATCGGCGGCGGCGCGGTGGGCGCGGTGACACCGGCGTGATCGGCGAACCAGCGCTCGGTGGCGGCGGTGAAGGCCGGGTCGCGCACGGCCAGGTTGGCGTGCGAGATGCGCAGGCTGCGGGTCAGAAGGCTGTAGGCGAACTGCTGCGGTTCGAGGGTGCCGAAGTAGCGATCGGTGTCTTCAAACCACGCCTGGCTGACCGCCGCGGCGCGCTGCACGCTCTCGACATCGGGCTCGCGAGCGGCCTGGTAGCGGTTGAGCGCGGCGTCGAGCGGTCCGCCACCAGCGAGCGCGTCGCGCAGGGCGATGGCGTCTTCCATGGCGAGCTTGGTGCCCGAGCCGACCGAGAAGTGCGCGGTGTGGGCGGCGTCACCGAGCAGCACGATGTTGTCGTCGTGCCAGCGCGCGTTGGTGACGGTCGGAAACTGCCTCCAGATCGAGTAGTTGCACAGCAGCGGGTGCCCCTGAAGCTCCTCTTGGAACAGCTCGGCGCAGAACGAGGCCGTCTCGCGCTCGGTGGCATGCTCAAGACCCGCCTTGCGCCAGGCGTCGTCGGTGGTCTCGACGATGAAGGTCGAGAGGCCGTCTTCAAAGTTGTAGGCGTGCACGCGCCACAGGCCGTGGGCGTCTTCGCGGAAATAGAAGGTGAAGGCCGGGAACTGGCGCGTGGTGCCAAGCCACGTGAAGCGCGTGCGGCCGTATTCGATGCGCGGCTGGAAATGCGCGGCGCGCGCGTCGCGCAGGCGGCTGTTGAGGCCGTCGGCGGCGATGATCAGGTCGGCGTCGATGCCCTTGGCGGTGGTGATCTCGGTCTCGAAGTGCAGCGCCACGCCCAACTCTTCACAGCGGGCGCGCAGCAGGTGCAGCAGGCGTTGGCGGGAGAGGCCGGCGAAGCCATGGCCCGTCGAGCGCAGCACCTGGCCGCGGTAGTGCACGTCGATGTCGTCCCAATGGGCGAAGTTGGCGGTGATGGCGGCGAAGGTCTCGGGGTCCGCGTCGCGGATGTTGCCCAAGGTGGCATCCGAGAAGACCACGCCGAAGCCGAAGGTGTCGTCGGGGCGGTTGCGCTCGTAGACGATGATTTCGTGCTTGGGATCGGCCCGCTTGAGCAGCGCGGCTGCGTACAAGCCGCCAGGGCCGCCACCGACACAGACGATGCGCATCTCGACCTCCCGAAAGCGTCGGCGGCCACGATCGCAGGGTCGGCGGCGGGTTTCAATGGCCGGGGGGCGCTGGCAGCTGCTCGGTGAGGGCGCGCAGGGCCGGGGCGAGGGTGCCCTGGGCTTCGGCGCGCTCGGCGTAGCGGCGCAGCATCTCGCGCGTCTGCGGGCCGACCTTCTCGAAGTGCACGCGCAGATAGGTCTGCAGGTCGAGCGGCACAAAGAGCGGGCCGAGGCGGAAGGCGACGCGATAGAGCCATGTGCGAGCGAGCAGGCG
>JAGQJJ010000520.1 GCA_020430675.1 Myxococcales bacterium | reverse complement strand
CACCCTGGCCGGCGACGACCCCGCGACGCTGCGTTCGGTGGCGCGGGCCTTGGCCGCGGTGGCGGATGTGGCCGATCCTTCGCCGGTGACCTGGCCCGTGGGCCTGCCGCCCGCACTTGTCGAGGCGCCCTGATGCGTTGCCTTGGCACCTTGGTCTGCCTCACGGCGGCGTTCGGCTTGGTGGCCTGCGGAGGTCCCGCGGTCCGCGAGCGACCCGTGCCGGCCGCGGTGGCCGACGCCGAGGCCGATCGCCCATTGCCCGAGGCCATCGACGCGCGAAGGCGCCTGCTGGCCAGGTTGGACGAAGCGGGGGCCGGCGCGTCGCCCGCGTCGCGGCGCTTGCGGGCGCGGCTGCTGGCTTCGTTGGCCGACCCCGCCGCAGTGCCCCTTTTCGCCGAGCTGGCCCGTGAGCGCCCCGATGACGCCGCGCTGCGCGCCGGACTGTGGCGCGCGGCGCTGAATACCGGTCCACCCGCGGCCTGGCTGCGCTTCACCGCCGACCACCCGCCGATCGGCCGCGAGGAGCAGGTGGCGGTCGCGCTCGCCAAGGCCCTCAACGCCGATGTGTCGGGCGCGCGGGCACAGGTCGAGGCCCTGCTTGACGCTGCGCCCGGCGACGCGCTGCTGCTGGCGACCGCGGCGGCCATTGCCCTGTGCGATGGCGAGGCGGGCGAGGCGGCGATGCTGGCCCGGCTCGCCACCGAAGGCAACGCCTCGCCGCCCCTGCTCGCGGCACAGGTCTTGGTTCTGACCGGCGAGACCCCTCCAGCGGAGGCCTCGCCCGATGCCTTCGGGCAATGGGCGGCGGCGTACGCGCTGCTCGACCGCGCCGATCCCCAGGCGGCCGAATCCATTCTGCGGCAGCTTCTCGTTGCTCGCCCCGCCGATGTCGCCCTGCACGAAGCCTGGCGGCGGTCCCATGCCATGGCCGAAGTGTTCGGGGAGCGGCCTTGAGCACCTGGCGACTGGACCTGACCGGCCCCAGCGGGCGCCGGGCGTTTGCGCTTCAGCTTGAGACACCGGTCTGGATCGGTTCGTCCGCGGACGCCGATCTGCGGCTGGATGGCATCGAGCCCGTCGCCGCCATGTTCTGCGTCGAGTCCGACGGCCCCGTCGTGCGCGCCGCCGGAGCCGCTCGACTCCGGGTCAATGGCGTCGAGACGGACCGGGCGCCACTGTCGGCGGCCGATCTGATCGTGCTCGGGCCTTACCGACTGGCGCTGCGCCGCCTGAGCACAAGGGGGCAAGGGGCGCCGTCGGCCCCCGAAGGTGGCTTCGCCGGGCCTGCTGCGCCGCTCATGTCGGAGGTCTCCGGGCCACCGGCCGTGCCATCGCGGGCGTTGCCTGCCATGCCAGCGACCGAGCCCCGTGTTGAACCATCCGTTGTGCCACCGGTGCCGACGCCGGTCATGCCATCGGCCCCTCAGCCAGTCATGGCATCGGCGGGACCATTGGCGCCGCCTGCCCCAGCATCGGCCGGGTCCGCCGAAGATTTGCGGTCAGCCACGCCATCCGAATCGCCAGCGAACCTTCCCGGCGCCTTGCCGATCGCATTGCCCGTCACCCCGGCGCCCCGACCGAAGCCACCCATCGACGTCGCCGCGATGGCAGGCGTGGCCGGTACCGGGGCGGGTCTCACCGGGCCGGACGACCTGGCGCGCGTCACGCCTGCTGCCGTGCGCGAGCGGATTCGCGAGATGTTGCTGGCCTCGGCCATCATTCACGCCGTGGTCGCGCTTTGGGCCACCCTGGCGCCGCCGCCGCCCAAGCTTGAGCTGGCACGTGCGCTTGAGCTGCAGAGCCGCTTCGTCGCGCTGTTGGTGCAGCCCCCGACCAAACCCGAGGTGCCTCCCCCGACCGAGGCAAACAAGGCTTCCCAAAAGGGCGACGAGCGGCGCAAGCCATCGCAAAGTGACATCTCAAGGCCGCCTCCCGCTCCGGCAGACGAGGGTCCGTCCGCCGGGCCGGAGGCGCCGACGTCACCGCCGGTGGCGTTGCCTGGCGAGACCGACCGGGGCAAGGATCTGCTCGCCGACCTCCCCGGTGCTGCGCCCAGCGGCGTGGGCGCCGGGGCCACTCCACGCATCGGTGCGCTCGAGGGCATGGGCGACGTGAACCTGCCCGGCGCGGACAGCGCCTCGCCGGGCCTCGGTGGCCTCGGCATCGGGCGCAATCCGGCCGGCGCCATCTCCGGGGGCCGCGCCGTCGGCGGCGGCGGTGCGCAGGGCGCCAGCGGCGTCGCCCAGCCCGACGGGAAGGAGCGCGAAGCCATCCGCGCGACCTTCGCCGAACACCGGGCGCAGATTCAGTACTGCTATGAGACGCACGGGCCTCGTACGCGGCGCGACCTGCGCGTCGAGGTCCGGCTTACGCTGGTGCAACGTCGCATGGCATCGCGCCCGAAGCCTCGGTTCAAAGCGAACACGCGCCTCGATCCGGCGTTCACCACCTGCCTGCGCACCGCCATCGGTCAGTGGTCCTTCAAAGGGGTGCGGCCGATTCCGATCGGGATCAAGTATCCCATCGTCTTCAGGAGCAATGCGGAATGAAGCAGCGCATCACGTCCCTTCTCCTCTTTCTCTGCGCTCTGAACGGCTTGGCCCCCGCGCGGGCATGGGCCGAAGGCATCGTGCCACCCGGCGAGCAGGGCGCGCAGATCGAACTGCGGCGGCTCTGCGATCAGGTCGCTTCCGGCCTGCGCGCGGCCGACCGCGCCGGTCGGCTTGAAGACTCGCTCCACTACCTTCGCTTCGAGATCGCGCCCGTCGAAAACCAGGGCAAGCGCACCGAAGAGCGGCAGATCGGCACCATTGTCACCGATTACCTCTCCTATTGCATGGTGACCATCCATCGCTTCACCCTGATCGAAGCCGCCCAGCGGGCCCGCATTCGGCAGATCCTGGCCGAACGGCGCATTCTGGGTGATCCCGAGGCGCAGCGCCTGCTCGCGAGCCAGGTGGGTGCCAACCTGCTGCTCACCGGGCGCGCGACCGACGCTGGGGGCCATTTTCTCGTCAGCGTGCGGGTGACCAGCGTGGCCAACGGCGAGACCATCGTGGATCACGTCACGCGCTTGCCCGACCGATCGATGGTCGACTTGTCCGAGCGGCTCTTCGAGCGCAAGAGCAAAGCCGGCGCCGCCTTCCGCTCGGCCGTCGTGCCTGGCTGGGGGCAGGCCTACAACGACCAGCCCATCGAGTCGGTCGCCTTCATCACCGCCGCGGCGGGCGCGCTGGGCACCGCGCTGACGCTGCACCTGCTGGGCAACCGCGAGCGCGCCGCCTACGAGCAGGACCGCCGCGCCACCGTCAGCAGCCGCGAGCAGGCCGAGACCTATTACACCGGTCGCAACATCGCCCTCTACGCCGCCGCCGGCGTCTGGGCGATCAACGTGCTGCATGCATGGCTCGGCGGCTACGAATACAACCCGGACGAAGTCTATGAGTCCCGCGTGAGCCTGATGCCGGGTGAGGGCGCGTTGTCGGCGGGTTGGTCGGGGCGCTTTTGATGAACCCCGCGCTGCTCGCCGCCGCCTTTGCGCTCGGGCTCCTCTCGGGCCCGGTCGTCGACAAGCCGTGGGCCTTGGCGCGCTGGGGGCCGATCGTGGCGACCTTGACCGAGGCGCCGCGCGTCGACGCGAGCCCGACCCGCGGCCGCGTCGTGCTGCGCGTCGACCTGCCTTCGGTGCTGCATGCCCAGATTGACGAGGTTGACGACGAGTGGCTTCGGGTCCGCCTGCGACCGTTGAGCCTGGCGGGCCAACGCTTTCCCACCAAGATCGGCGACCTCGCCGGCCTGCGCGTCGTCGAGGCGGGTGAGGGCGTGGTCGATGTGCTGCTTCGCCCGCGTTACCCGTTGCACTACACCATCCGACAGCGACCCGATGGCATCGTCCTGCTCATCGGACGCCGCTCGGCCGCCCTCGATGGCGCGCGCTGGCAGCCGCTGGCGATTGGCGACGATGACACGGCCGACGCGGGGCCGCCGCCGATGACTTCGCAAGCCGAGCTGGCGAAGCTGCATGCGGCGGCGGCGA
>JAGQJJ010000519.1 GCA_020430675.1 Myxococcales bacterium | reverse complement strand
TGCGGCGCTCGATGCGCTGCACGCGGGCTTCCAGGTCATCAAAGCGCGCCACCGATTCGGTCTCGGGGGTCGGCGCGTCGTCTGTCGCGGCCTGCTTCTCCAGCGTGTTGAGCGCGTTTTCGAAGGCGGCCACCCGGCGCTCGATCAGGTCGAGCCGCCGCGCCACCAGGTCGACGCGCGCTTGCAGATCGGGCAGCAGATCGGGCGGAGGTGCGGGCGGTGCGGGAGTCTGCGGATCGGCCATCGTTCGCCCCGTTGCGGATGCTGCCTGAAACGGTGCCCGAGCGACCGGGCGGCGTCAAGCGACCCGCGCCGTGACATGGCGCGCCGGGGGTGGTACGCACCTCGGATGCGCACGCTCATCACGCTGTTGTCCGCCGCCCTGCTCTTTGTCGGCGCCGCAAACGCCGCGCCGCCCGATGCCAGCGCCCAGGCGCGCCAGATCGACGATCTGGCCGCCCTGCGCTTCGAGCGCCTCGGCCACCCCGCCCTGCGCTGGGATGCCATCCCCCCGGTCGAAGCGCCCGCCTCGCGCCCGCATCGTCTGCTGGTGGTGCTGGTCGAGTTCGCCGATCAGCGCTTCGATCGCTTCGCCGGCGATCCCGCGCAGCCGCAGAAGCTGGTCGAGCATTACACCACCGCGCTCTTCGACCCGACCTACCAGCGCGTCGGCACGCTGAGCCACTTCTACCGCGACCAGAGCCTGGGCCTGTACCACCTGCAAGGGTTGGTGCTGCCGCCGGTGCGCCTCGACAAGCCGCTGGCCGCTTATGGCGCGCCCACCCGGCCGGCGGGCGGCGACTGGCGCGACGACGTGGCCGCCGAGCAGATGGTGGTCGACGCGCTGGGCAAGGCGGTCAAAGCCAACCCCGATCTCGACTGGCCCGCCCTCGACGTGTGGGATCCGGGCGACGCCGACGGCGACGGCCTGCGCGGCGAGCCCGATGGCTACCTCGACCACCTGGTGCTGGTCTACGCCGGCGGCGGCCAGTCCTCCTGCCATGGCCTCTTCAAGCTGGGCGAGGTCTTCACCCCCAACGTCGGCCCCGAGGTGCTCGACACCCTGCCGCCCGCCGCCCGCGACTGCGCCAACCGCCTGTGGCCGCACCGCTTTGTCGTCGCGCAGGGCGAGGGCACGGGGCCCGTCGTCGAAGGCCGGGCCAACGCGCGCGGCGGCGTCGAGCTGCGGCCCGGGCTCTGGGCGCGCGACTACAACATGCAGCCCGAGTACATCGACGTCTCGACGTTTGCCCACGAGTTCGGCCACTCGATCGGCCTGCCCGACATCTACGCCCGCACCAGCAGCAACAGCACCGGGCCGTGGGCGGTGATGAGCGGCACCGCCGATCCGCTGCCGCAGAACTTCACCGCCTGGAGCCGCCTGATGCTCGGCTGGCTGCGCCCGAAGATCATCCGCCCGCCCGCATTTGGCGGCGAGAAGGTGCAGTCGGTCTACCTGCGCACCCTCGACGACGCACCCGACGCGCCCGATCGGGCGCGTGATCTGCAAGCCGCCGGCGTCTGGCGCGCCGCGCTGGTGGCGCTGCCGCCGAAGACCCGGGTGCTCGACGTGGCCCCGCTGCCCAAAGGCCGCGCGCTCTACAGCGGCCAGGGCAACGACCTCAACCGCATCGTCGAGCTGCGCGTCGACCTGCGCGACAAACAAGGTCCGGTGCGCCTGAGCTTCGCGGCGTTCTGGTCCATCGAAGCCGGCTGGGACTTCGCCTACCTCGAGACCAGCACCGACGACGGCCATACCTGGACGCGCCGCCTGCCCGAAGACCGCCGCTTCATGCCGGCCAAACACGGCCATGACGGCGAAGACACCCTGCCCGGCTTCACCGGCCTGTCGGGCGACTTCGACGGCGACGGCAAGAACGAGAACCACAAGGGCTGCGACCCGAAGAAGCCGCTGGCCCACGGCGAAGAGCGCGCCGGGCTGGCGGTCAACCCCTGCGAGCTCGCGACCTGGGTCCGCCCGCGCTTTGCGCTCGACGACCTCGCCGGCCATCAGGCCCGCGTGCGGCTGCGCTACTTCACCGACATGGCCGCGGTCATGCCCGGCATCCTCATCGACGACGTGAAGCTCGAAGTCGGCGGCAAGGCGCTCATCGACGAGAACTTCGACGACAACATCGGCCGCGCCTGGCGGCTCGACGGCTTCATCGCCGGCACCGGGCGCTACGAGATCCTGGTGCCGCATTATTACCTGCTCGAATTCCGCGACCCGTACGGCGCCGGCTACGACCAGCAGATCGCCTACCGGCCAGCGCTGCGCTTCTGGTACGACCCGCAGGCCAAGGTGCTGCGCGCGGTGCGCATCCGACCGCGGCCGGGCGTGGTCGCGTGGTACGCCGACGGCGCGCACGCCTGGAGCGAGAACGATCCCGCCGAACACCGCCAGGGCCATGGCTTCCTGCTCGCGCTCGACGCGTGGCCCAACGAGCTGGCGCTGCCCGGCCTTGACGGGTGGATGACCGGCGACGCCGCTCATTTCGACACCGGCTACAAGGTCGACACACCCGAAGCCCAGGCGGCGATCGAAGACGGCTTCCACCGCATGACCTGCTTCGTGCGCGATGCCAGCTACCGGGCGCTCGATCTGCCCAAGGACCGCTGCGCCCGCCCCGATGCCGGCGTCGCCGCCCTGCGCTTCGAAGGCCTGCCGCTGATGTACAGCTACCGGCTGCTCAACGACATCCTGCCCGGCCCCGAGCGCGAAGCCTTTTGGCCGGCGAGCGAGCTGCTCGACTACCGCAAGCGCGGCGACGCGATCACCTGGCGCCTGCGCGACCGCTCGCTGCGCCATGTGCATACCTTCGACGCCCCGTTTGCGCTCGATGACTTCCCCGACGGCGTCGAGCTGTACGAAGTGCGCGACGGCAAGCTGGTGCGCACCGGAAGCCGCCCCCACCCGGCCGTGCCGCGCTTCCACGACGGCGACCCGGCGCGGTGGGCCAACCCCAAGCTCTACTTCGGCGGCGTCGCGGTGCCCGACGTGGGCTTCGGCTTCGAACTCGCCCGCCCCAAGGCCGACGCGCCGAAGCCGGCGCGGGTCAAGGTCTACTTCACCTGGGATCGTTAGCGGCGACGAAGCGGGCGAGGGTCGCCGCGATCTGCGTCTTGTCCGCCTTGCCTTCCGCCACGGCGATGGTCAGCGCGTAGAGGTCTGGCGAAACGATCTTCAATGGCAGGCCATTGAGACCCAGGAAGTCCAACGCGGCCAGCAAGCCGGTGCGCTTGTTGCCGTCCACGAACGGGTGGTTGGACACGATATGGAACAGGTAGGCGGCCGCCATCTCGAGCAAGGTGGGGTGGGCAAAGACGCCGCCAAAGCCGGCCATGGGCTGGGCCACCGCGGACTCCAACAGCCCTCGGTCTCGCAACCCTCCGGCCCCACCAAACTTCGCGAGCTGTTCCGCGTGGATGTCGAGGACGGTGTCGACGTCCAGGAACTCGATGCTCACTCAGCCAATCGCCTCAGGGTCTCCGCGTGGATCTCCATCATCTCTGCGTTGATGGCGCGGACGCGTTCACGAAGGCTGGCGCGGCTGGGGCGGATGACCAGGGTCTGCCCTTCGACGTGGATTTCGAGCGGCGTATCGCGGTCGATCGCCACTTGATCCAGCAGTTCGGGCTCGATGATGACGCCGAGGGCGTCGCCGATGGCGCGGAGCTTGGTGACCATGCGCCCACTATAGGGATCGCGCGCACGCCGCGGCAAGCAAGGCGATCGGCGCTTGACAGGGATCGGCGCGTCGGTCATGACCACCCGGTCCGATCACGGAGGTGGGGATGACGCGCGCGGCGGTGGCCACGCTCTTTGCGGTGGGCGCAGCGCTGGTCGTACGGGCCGGTCGCATCTATCACGGCCAGGACACCCTGGCGCTTCTGGTCGTGGGGCTCATCGGGCTGGTGCTGGTGCTCGGCGCCGCCGAGCTCTGGCTGCGCGCCGGGTCGGCGCGGGCGCTGCGGCGCGAGGTCGACGCGCTGCCCCGGCCGCTGACCGACGAGGCCGTCACCGGTGCCTCTGGCCGCCTG
>JAGQJJ010000518.1 GCA_020430675.1 Myxococcales bacterium | reverse complement strand
CATCTCGTCAAAGACCTTGGCCCGCCACTGCGCGATCGGGCTCTGCCCGTCGAGCAGGCGCGCCGTCTCGGCCAGCACCTCGTCGAGCCCGATCAGCGCGCAGCGCGGATCCACCGGCGACATGACCGCCGAGGCCGGCAGCCGTCCGCTGGGGCTCCAGGCCACCATGCGCCCGGTCTCGCCGGCCATGATCGCCCGCACCGCCGCGTGCCCGAGCCGCGTGGCCATCAGCCGGTCGGCCGCGCTCGGCCGCCCGCCGCGCACCACATGCCCCAGCACCACCACCCGCGTCTCAAAGCGCGCCCCCTGCGCGGCGAGGCGCGCGTCGACGCGGTCCTTCAGCTCGGCGGTGCCGATCTGCACGCCCTCGGCCTTGATCACCAGTACGCGGCGCCGCTTGCGCCTCTGGTGGGCCTGCACGATGGCCTCGGCCACCTCGTTGACCAGCGCCTCGGCGTCTTTGCCCGACTCGCGGAAGAGCACCACATCGGCGCCGGCCGAGACGCTGGTGGTCATCGCCAGATAGCCGCAATCGCGCCCCATCACCTCGACGATGAAGGCCCGATCATGCGCCGCCGCGGTGTCGGCGATCTTGTCACAGCACTCGACGATGGTGTTCATCGCGGTGTCGACGCCGATCGCCATGCTGGTGTAGCCGATGTCGTTGTCGATCGACGCCGGCACGCCGATGACCCGGAAGGCGTCGCCGCCCTCGCCGGGATCGCCCAAAGCCCGCGCCCCGGTCAACGAGCCGTTGCCGCCGATGACCACCACGCCGCCGATGCGCGCCTCGGTCAGCCGCCGCCGCGCCGTGTCGCGACCCTCGCGGGTCATGAACTCGGGGCATCGGGCCGAGCCGAGCACCGTGCCGCCATCGCGGATGATCTCGGTGACGTCTTCGATCGCCAGCGGCCGAAACTCACCCGCGATCAACCCCCGATAGCCGGCCTCGGCGCCCACCACCGACCATCCGCGGTCGAGCGCGACCAGCGTCGCCGCCCGAATCGCCGCGTTCATGCCCGGCGCGTCCCCCCCGCTGGTGAGGATGCAGATTCGCTCTCGCCCCATCGCTCGCCTCCGATCGCTGCTGGGCAGACGGTAGATCAGTTGACAGCGCCGCAAAAGGTCGGGCAGCGTCACACGCCTTCAACGCGAGGGGGAAGCCATGGCCCGCGACCGCACCCCGGCCGAGCGCCTGCGCCACAAGCTCAACCGCCGGATGATCCGCACCGCGACCGAGTTCAATCTGCTCGAAGCGGGCGACCGCGTCATGGTCTGCGTCTCGGGCGGCAAAGACAGCTATACGCTGCTCGACCTGCTCGCCCGCGCCCGGCGGCGTTCGCCCTTCCCGTTCGAGGTCATCGCGGTGCATCTCGACCAGGGCCAGCCCGGCTACGACGGCGCGCCCCTCGAACGCTGGCTGGTCGAGTCGGGCATCCCGCACGAGATCGTGCGCGCCGACACCTACTCGGTGGTGCTCGAGCTGACCAAACCCGGCGGCACCTTCTGCGCGCCCTGCTCGCGCCTGCGCCGCGGCGTGCTCTACGACCACGCCGAGCGCCTCGGCTGCAACAAGCTGGCCCTGGGCCACCACCGCGACGACGCGCTCGAAACGCTGCTGATGAACCTGTTCTTCGCCGGCAAGCTGCAGGCGATGCCCGCGGTCTACACCACCGACGACGGGCGCTTTCAGGTCATCCGCCCGCTCATCGAATGCGGCGAGGCCGAGATCGCCGCCTACGCCGCCGAGATGGCCTTCCCCATTTTGCCCTGCAACCTGTGCGGCAGTCAGAGCGGCCTGCAGCGCGTGGCGATGACCCGCCTGCTCGACCAGCTTCAGGGCGAGATCCCCAACGTGCGCGAGGTGATGCTCGCGGCGCTGAAGAACGTGTCGCCCACGCATCTGCTCGACGCGCGGCTCGCCGGGTTGACCCCGCGCGCGCTGCCGGAAGTGACGGACGACATCGAGCCCTCGGCGCTGCCCGAGCTGTTCCAGATCGACGAGGCCCCCCGATGATCGACAGCATCCCGCACCGCGTCCTGCGCTTCGCCGAGCGACAGCCCGAGCACCCGGCCTTGCACTTCCGCCCTGGCGAGAACTGGCAGACCACCACCTGGCGGCAATACGGCGACGCGGTGCTCGACTTCGCCGGCGCCCTGCTCGCGCTCGGCTACGCGCCCGGCCAGGGCGTGGGCATCCTGGGCAACAACCGCCCCGAGTGGATCATCGCCGACCTCGGCGCCATGGCCGCCCGCGCGGTGCCGGCGGGCATCTACCAGACGCTCACCGCCGAGCAGGCCGCTTATATTGCCGACCACTGCGAGGCCAAGGTCGTCGTCGTCGAAGACGCTCGCCAATGGGAGAAGCTGCGCCAGGAACTCGACGCGGGCCGACTGCCCAAGGTCGAGAAGGTCGTCCTGATGACCGGCGCCGTCGACGACCCGCGCACGGTGCCGTTCTTCGAGTTCCTGTCCACCGGCCGCGACCACCGCGCCGCGGTCGAAGCGCGCCTCGCCGAGCTGCAGGATGACGACCTCGCCACGCTGATCTACACCAGCGGCACCACCGGCCCGCCCAAGGGCGTGATGCTCACCCACCGCAACCTCGCCTGGACGGCGCAGCAGGCCAACGAAGCGGTCGGCGGCTTCCTCTCGCCCGCCGACAGCGTGGTCTCGTATCTGCCGCTCTCGCATATCGCCGAGCAGATGTTCTCCATCCACTTGCCGGCGACCTACGGCTTCCCGCTGTGGATGACCGACCGCATGGAGAGCCTGAAAGACACGCTGCTCGCCGGTCGCCCGACGCTGTTCCTCGCCGTGCCGCGCGTCTGGGAGAAGTTCAAGGCCGCGCTCGAAGGCAAGCTGGCCGAAGCCAAGGGCCCGAAGGCGGCCATCGTGCGCTGGGCGCGCGGTGTGGGCGCAAAGGCCGCGCCCGCTTTGGTCGAGCGCGGCGAGCTGAGCGGCCTGCTCGCCATCCAGTATCGCGCGGCCAACAGGCTGTTCTTCAGCAAGCTCGCCGCCGGCCTGGGCCTCGACCGCCTGCAATGCGCGGTCACCGGCGCCGCCCCGATCGGACGCGACGTGCTCGACTTCTTCGCGAGCTGCGGCGTGCTCATCCACGAGGTCTACGGCCAAAGCGAAGACGCCGGCCCGACCACCTTCAACCAGGTCCGCCCGGGCCAGCGACGGCTCGGCAGCGCCGGCAAGCCGCTGCCTGGCGTCGACGTGCGCATCGCCGCCGACGGCGAGATCTGCGTGCGCGGCCCCAACGTCTTCGCCGGCTACTACAAAGAGCCCGCCGCCACCGCCGAGACCCTGATCGACGGCTGGCTGCACAGCGGCGACGTGGGCCGCTTCGATGAAGACGGGTTCCTCTACATCACCGATCGCAAGAAGGATCTGATCATCACCGCCGGCGGCAAGAACGTCGCCCCGCAGAACATCGAGAAGCGCCTCAAGGCCATCCCCGGTGTCGGCCAGGCGGTGGTCATCGGCGATCGGCGCAAATACCTCAGCGCCCTGCTCACGCTCGACCCCGAAGCCGCCCCGCGCATCGCCGCCGAGCATGGCCTGCCCACCGACCTGCACGCCCTCGCGGTGCACCCAGGCCTGCACCAACTGCTACAAGCCGGGGTTGACCGCGCCAACGACGGCCTCGCCCGCTACGAGCAGGTCAAACGCTTCGCGGTGCTGCCCATCGACTTCACCGTCGAAGGCGGCGAGCTGACGCCCACGCAGAAGGTCAAGCGCAAGGTGGTCAATGAGAAGTACGCCGAGCAGATCGCCCACCTGTACGACGAGCCCGGCTCATAGGCCGAGCGAAAACCGCGCGATCAGCTCGTTCATCACCTCGGTCGTGCCCCCACCGATCGGCAGCAGTCGCGCGTCGCGGCTGAGGCGCTCGACCCGCGTCTCGCGCATATAGCCCATGCCGCCCAGGATCTGCACCGCCTCGTAGGTCACCTCCATCGCCACCTCGGCGGAGAAGTTCTTCGCCATCGCCACCTCGGGCGCCGGTGATTCACCGCGCCGCACGCGCTCG
>JAGQJJ010000051.1 GCA_020430675.1 Myxococcales bacterium | reverse complement strand
TGCGTCGTCGTCGGCCGGGGTCGTCGGGCTGCCGAGCAGCTCGCCAAATGCGTCGTCGTCGGCCGGCGCGGTCGGGCTGCCGAGCAGCTCGCCAAATGCGTCGTCGTCGGCCGGCGCGGTCGGGCTGGCGCCGAGCAGGTCGCCGAATTCGTCGTCGGCCGGCACCGGGCCATCGCCGAGCAGGTCGCCGAATTCATCATCGGCCGGCACCGGGCCATCGCCGAGCAGGTCGCCGAAGTCGTCACTGCTGGCGGGCGGTTCGGTCACGAGCACGTCGGCCGGCATTTCGAGCACGATGGCGCCGCGCGCGGGTGCAGGCGCGGCAGGTTTGTCGCGGAGCAGGTCGGCGAAGGCGTCGTCGTCGGGTTTGTCGTTGCCCATCAGGTCGGCGAACTCGTCGTCGACCGAGGCGTCAAGCGCGTCGAGGTCGAGTTCGAAGCCGCCCGAGGGCAGGTGGTCGTCGGCGGCGTTGTCGAAGTCGAGCTCGTCGAGGTTCAGCTCGACGTCGAACTCTTCGGGCGGCGTGGCCTGGACCGGCTCGGCGCTCTCGGCCAGCTCGCGGGCCATGCCGCTGCTGATCGTCTTCATGCGCTCGGAGGCTTCGGGGTGGCCGGGCTGCAATTGCAGAATCTCGCCCAGTCGGCTCATCGCCTTCTGCGGGTCGCCGCTGCGCTGGGCGGCGGTGGCGAGCCGGAGCAGGGCGTCGACGGCGTCGTCGGTGCGCTCGGCTTCGAGGGCGAGGTCGCGGAGGCGCAACAGGCCCTGTTCGTGGTGCGGGTCGAGCAGGAAGACCTTCTGGAGCTGTTCGCGGGCGTGTTCGCGCAGCTCGTATTTGAGCAGAAGCTCGACGTCGGTCAGGTGGCGGGCGATCTGGTCGGCGGGGCTCAGCGGGATTTCGCCGCTGGCCGTGCTGACGCTCCAGGCGCCCGAGCCGATGTTGATGGCGCTGCCCGACGCGACGGGGGCCGGGGCGGCGCCGCCGAGCGCAACGCGGGCTTCGGCGTCGTCGGGGTCGAGGGCAAGCAGCTTGCGCCAGGCGGCGACGCGGCCGGTGTCGTTGCCCGCTTCGGTGTGGATGCGGGCCAGCTCGCGGTAGACCGAGATCGCCTTGACGGTCTGGCCAATCTCGGCGAAAGCGGCGGCGAGCAGTTCGAGGGTGGCGGTGTCGGTCGGGTCGGCGCGGAAGAGCACCTGCAGCCGGGCGAGCGCGCGCTTGGCGTCGCCGCGCCGCAGGTAGACGTCGGAGAGGGCGCGCACGACCTCAAGCTCGTTGGGGTAGAGGTAGAGCAGCCGCTCGGCGACCTGGATGTATTCGTCGAAGCGGCCCTTGTCGATGAGCTGCGAGAGCACGCCCTTGAACTCGCCGATGGCCGCTTCGGCGTCGTTCTGGCGCGCGTGGCCTTCGGCGAGGCGGATGCGGTTGGCTTCGTCGTCAGGGCCGAGCTCGACGATGCGCTTGAGCAGTTCGAGGCTGTCGCGATGCCGCCCTTCGCGCTCGTAGGTGCCGACGACAATCTGAAACTGGGCGATCGCTTCGGGGCCGAGGCCGAGCTTGACGTAGAGGTCGCCAAGCGCTCGGTGGGCTTCGATATTGGACGGGTCGAGGCCGAGGATCAGCTTGTAGGCGGAGACGCCCTTGAGGAAGAAGCCTTTGTCGCTGAAGTGGTTGGCCACCCGCTGATAGGTGGCGATGGCCTGGCCGGTCGAGCCCTTGCGGGCGTGGAGGTCGCCGATCTTCAACCAGATGCGCACGTCGTCGGGATCTTCGTCGACGATGGTGCGGTACTCGGCGATGGCGCGGTCATACTGGCCCTTCTGGGCGAACCGCTGGGCAGCGGCGATGACCTTGTTCTTGTTCAGGGCCACCTGCGCGATCCCCTTTGCTCGTTCAACGCGGGTGAGGAGCGGCTAACCGACCAGAAACCCGATGAAAATTCTCGACGATGGTACGAACGGTGCAACACAGCGTCAAGCTCGGGCCTTCCCTCACCGGACCGGGGTCTGCAAGGTCTTCGTTCTGCCCCGATCGGCCGGTGATGGCAATATCTGCGGGGCTATTTGACGCGCGAGACGTACTCGGCGGTGCGGGTGTCGACCCGGATGACCTCGCCCTCTTCGATGAACAGCGGCACGTTGACCACCGCGCCCGTCTCAAGCGTGGCCGGCTTGGTGGCGTTCTGCGCGGTGTTGCCCCGTACGCCGGGCTCGCAACTCGTAATCTGCAGGTCGACGAAGTTGGGCGGGGTGACGTCGATCGGCTTGTTGTCGTGGTAGACGACGCCGACCTCGATGTTCTCTTTGAGGAAGCTGGCGGTCTGGCCCAGGTCTTCGATGAGGACCCGCACCTGCTCGAAGCTCTTGCTGTCCATGAAGTTCCAGGCTTCGCCGTCGCTGTAGAGCACCTGGGCGGTGCGCTCTTCGACGAAGGCGTCGCCGACCTTCTCGTTGGAGCGGAAGTTGATCTCGCGCACGCCGCCGTTGCCCATGTTTTTCATACGGGTCTTGTAGACCGCGGCGCCCTTGCCGGGCTTGACGAACTGCACTTCGAGCACGTTGTAGAGCGCGCCGTCGTAGATGATCTTGCTGCCTTTGCGGATCTGGTTGACCTGGATCTCACGGACGTCGGACATGTCGTTCTCCGGCTGCGCTCAAGTGAAAGACGAGCGCGTCGAGGGCCAATTGGTACCCAAATGGGCCGAAGCCGCTGATCTGACCGATGGCGACGTCGGCGGTCAAGGTGTGCTGGCGGAAGGCTTCACGCCGGGCGAGGTTCGTGAGGTGGACCTCGACGACCGGGCGCTCGCAGCTGATGAGGGCGTCGCGCAGCGCGACGCTGGTATGCCCGTAACCCGCCGGGTTGAGGATGATGCCGTCACAGTCACGGCGCGCGGCGTGCAGATGCTCGATCAGCACGCCTTCATGATTGCTCTGGGCGCAGCGCAGCTCGACGCCGCGCGCGGCGGCGTGCTCGGTCAACTTGCGCTCGATGTCAACGAGGCGCTCGCGGCCGTAGAGATCGGGCTCGCGTTCGCCAAGCAGGTCGAGGTTCGGTCCATTGAGCAGCAGGATTTGCATGCCGACCATTGGGCGGCGCGCCGGGGTGGGGCGCCGATTTCTTTCAGATTTCGCGGGCGAGGTCGGGCGCCGCGACTCGCAGGTAGAACTGCGCCTTGCCGATCGTCGCTTGTGGGGCGACCTGCAACGCGGCGACGTACTGCTCGTCGAGCGGGCGGACCAGCGTGATGCGGTCTTCGCCTGCGATCGTGAAGTGGGAGACGTCGCCGATCTCAACCGCGCTGCCGATGTCGAGCAGCTGCCGAACGATGAGGCCGTACTCGGAGAGCGCGGCGTCGGGGGCGATGCGCTTGCCCTGGGCATCGACGGCTTCGATCACCAGGCCGTCGATGTTGAGCACCGCGGCGCCGCGGGCGCCTTCCACCTGGCTGATCAGTCGTTGGAGCGTCTTGCTGAACACGCTGCTCTCCGCGCCGGTTTGTCGGTTCTAGCTCGCGGCGGCCAGGGTGTCAACCGCGCCCGCACCGCGGTCAGAAGCCGACGTTGGGCTGGCAGAGCTGGCGGAAGAAAGGATCGACCGCGATGCCCTGGCAGGTCTGGCAGTCGACGCTGCCCGCGTCGCGGCCGAGCGCGGCGGGGCAGGTGATCGGCGTGTTGTCGACGGCGATCGGGGTGCCGGTGTCGTCGACGAGCTGCTGCGGGCAGGTCAGCACGCCGTTGCGCTGCTGGAGCAGGGCCGGCGGGTAGCTGATGAGGCAGCCGCTGCAGATTTCGATGGGGAAGAGGAACTCGTTGCTCTCGACCGTCTTGCCGTCGAGCGTCTCGCCCTTCATGCGGATGCGGGCGATGATCTGGACCGAGGTGCGGTTGGGCAGGATGCGGCCCGAGGCGTCGTCGAGCGTGACGAAGGCGTCGGAGTCGCGAAGCTGCGCCATGGTGAGCGGGTCGAGCACCTCGATGCCCAGGATGAGGTCGCCGCCGACGGTGACGGTGCCGCTGATGGGCACCCGACGCTTCTCCTGAATCTGCGCGGGCAACGAGCTGAGCGTGGTGTACTCGACGATGGCCGAGCGCAGCACGATGTCGTTGGTGTCGATTCGGCTGTCGCCCGAGTTGAACCGCTTGACCTGGGTGACATCGAGCAGGTTGTTCGTGACCAGCGCGAAGATTCGGTAGTTGTTGGCCAGCGCGAGGTCGACCGTGCCCGCGCTTCGGAAGAGCTGCTGGTCCTTGCTGTAGTCGCACTCTTCGAGCAAAAACGGCTGGACCTGCCGGATGCTCAAGCCGACGTCGCGGTCCTGGCACGAGGTGGCCGGCACGGCGAGCGCGGCCAGCACCAGTGGCGCCAGCAGATGACCAAGCGACCGAGGGGTGACGTTCATCGGTTCTCCTCTTGCGCCGGGTCGTCGCCGAGCGCCGTGACGGCCTCGATGAACCCGGTGATCGGCTGCGGGACGACCGTCGGATCGCCCAGATGGCGCAGCAGAATCGTGTCGACCCATTCTCCGCGAATCTTCTTGTCTCGCGCCACTCGGGCGAAGACTTCGGGCCGCAGGTGGCGGCGCCAGTCGCCGGGCAGGCCGCAGGCGTCGAGCGCGGCGTCGAGCCTGGCGACGTGCTCGGCGGGCAGGCCGAGCTGCGCCCGCGAGAGGCGGGCGGCGACGCGCAGGCCAAGCGCGATGGCCTCGCCGTGGCGCAGCTCGCCGTAGCCTTCGGCGGCTTCGATGGCGTGGCCGAGCGTATGGCCCAGGTTGAGCAGCTTGCGCGCGCCGGCTTCGCGCTCGTCGGCGGCGACGATGCGGGCCTTGATGGCGATGGCGTCGGCGATGATCGGCAGCAGCGCGGCCGGGTCGCCGGCGATGAGGCCGGCGGCGTCGCGCGCGATGCGATCGAGCAGCGCCGGCGCGGCGAGCGCGGCGTGTTTGATGGCTTCGGCAAGACCGGCGCGGCGGTCGCGGGCGTCGAGCGTGGCCAGCCAGGCGACGTCGGCGAAGACAAATGCCGGCTGGTGGAAGGCGCCCACGAGGTTCTTGCCGTGCGGCAGATTGACGCCCGTCTTGCCGCCGACGCTGCTGTCGACCTGGGCGAGCACCGTGGTCGGGGCCTGGATGAGCGGCAGACCGCGCAGCAGGGTCGCGGCGACAAAGCCGCCGAGGTCGCCGATGACGCCGCCGCCGAGGGCCACGATCGGCGTGTGGCGGTCGACGCCTTCTGCCAGGCAGCGGTCGTACAGATGGCTGACCGTGGCGAGCGTCTTGTGCGCCTCGCCCGCGGGCACGGCAAGCACCGGGGCGTGCAGGCCCCGGGCGCGCAGGCCTTCGGCAAACGGGCCGGCGTGCAGGGCGGCGACGGTCTCGTCGGTGATGACGATGACACGGCCCGTCGAGGCGCACGCGGCGGTGCGCTCGATCAGCTCGGGCAGGGCGTCGCGGCGCACGTGCACCGCGTAACGCCGCTCGCCCAGCTCGACGGGCAGGTCGACTCGGTTCATTGCACCGTCCGCACCGTGGCCGCAGCGCGGTTGACGATGCGCGGGGTCACGAAGATGAGCAGCTCGGTGCGGCGGTCGCTCTCGCGGTAGTTGCGGAACAGCGCGCCCAGGATCGGGATGCGGCCGAGGTAGGGCACTTCGCTGGTGTTGAAGCCGGCGTTGCTGGTGTAGATGCCGCCGATGACGGTGGTATCGCCATCCTTGAGCAGCAGCTCGGTCTTGGCCTCTTTCTTCAAGATCGTCGGGTCGCCACGGGCGCCGACGTTCTGGAAGTCGGGCGTGTTGTTCTCGGCTTCGAGCGTCAGGTAGATGTTGCCGTCCTGGGTGACGTGCGGGGTCACCTTCAGGCTGAGCACCGCGTCGAAGAATACCGTCTGCACGCCGGCGGCCGAGACCTGGGCGATCGGGATGCTCACGCCCTGGCTGATCTCGGCTTCTTTGTTGTCGAGCGTGGTGATCTTGGGGCTGCTGATGATCTTGACGGTGCCGCGGTTCTCAAGGGCCGAGAGGCGCACGTTGAGGTTGAAGGTGCTGTCGACGCTGCCGAAGGTGAGGCCGAGGGCACCACCTGACCCGGAGCCGACGGCGGCGGGCAGGTTGACCACGTAGTTCGGGTTGCTGCTATTGCCTTCGGTGACCGTCTGCGAGTCGTCGGCGCCGCCGCTGATGCCGATGGTGCTCGGGAAGCGCAGGCCGGTGGGGTTGCCGGTGGCGGCGCTGAAGATGGCGTCGACGCCCCACTGGATGCCCAGCTCCTGCTGGTTGACCTCGTTGACCTCGATGATGCGCGTCTCGATGAGCACCTGCGGGGTCTGCGTATCGAGACGGCGGATGATGTCTTCGGCCGCGTCGAGGTGATCGGCGACGTCAGTGAGGATGACCGTGTTGGTGCGCTCGTCGTATTCGGCCTTGCCGCGGCCGCTGAGCACGCTGCTGACGCGCGGAATCAACTCGGCGGCGTTGGCGTGGTTGACGGTGATCAGCTTGACGCCGAGCGGCAGCAGCTTCTCTTTGACTTCCTGCTTCTTGAGCTCGGCGTCGCGCTCCTTGGCGATGGTCTCGGCGAGCGCGACCCGGATGATGTCGCCCTCGCGCACCATGTCGAGGCTCTTGGTGCGCAGGATGATGTCGAGCGCCTGGTCCCAGGGCACCAGCTTGAGGTGCATCGTCACCGTGCCTTCGACCTCGTCGCTGGTCACGATGTTGACGTTGCCTTCCTTGGCGAGCAGCCGAAGGATGTTGTGGATGTCGCCATCCTTGATGTCGACGTTGATCTTGCGACCGGTGTAGCGCTTGCGGCGCGCGGGCTTCTGCTTGGTCTCGGCGACGGCGATGGCCTGGGCCGGGCCGGTGAAGACGGCGGCGCGCGGCTGCTCGTAGCGCACTTCGCGGGCGACGACCGGGGGCGGCGCCTGCCACGACGGCGGCGGCGGGGTCGAGCCGACCAGCACCGGCGGCGCCGGGCGGGCGAACGACCACGTGAGAGTGTCGCCCTTGACGTTGACCTCGTCATCAACCTCGGTGCCCAGGGTGACCACGACCCGGACGCGATCGCCCGGCGGTGGGGCCTGGAAGCTGCTGATCAGCTTGACCGCGCCGGTGAACTCGCTGGTGTCGAGGCTGCGCTCGATCGAGGGCTCGATGGTGGCGTTCTTGAACTCGAGGATGCGGGTGCGCTCGCCTTCGCGCTTGAGGGCGTAGTCGGCGCGGCCCGAGAAGACGATACGGACGCGCGTGCGGCTGCCGCTGTCGTCGAAGTCGACCTGGGTGACCCGGGTGCTCTGCGGCGCGGGCGGCTCGGCGGCGAGGCGCTCGGCTTCGGCCTGGGCTTCGGCGCGGGCCTTGCGCTCGGCGTCGGCCTTGGCCTGGGCTTCGGCCTTGGCCTGGGCGTCGGCCTTGCGCTCGGCGTCGGCCTTGGCCTGGGCGTTGGCTTTGCGCTCGGCGGCGGTCTTCGCCTTCTCGTCGGCGAGGGCCTTGCGCTCGCTGGCGACCTTGGCCTGGGCCTCGGTGCGGGCCTTGCGCTCGGTCTCGGCCTTGGCCTGGGCCTCGGCGCGCGCCTTGCGCTCGGTCTCGGCCTTGGCCTGGGCGTCGGAGCGCGCCTTGCGCTCGGTCTCGGCCTTGGCCTGGGCCTGGGCCTCCGACTTGCGGGCGGCGGCCAGCTCGCCTTCGAGGCGGTCGGCGGCCGCGCGGCTGCGGTCGGCCTCGCCGCGGGCGTTGGCGAGCTGCGTGTCGCGGGTGTTCAGCTCGTCGCGAAGGCGCTTCGAATCGTTGCGCAGGCGGGCGAGCTCGGTGTCGAGGCGCGCGGCCTCGGCGTCGCGGGCCTCGCGGCGGGCGGCTTCGACCTGGGTCTGCAGCGCGTTGACCTGCTGGTCGAGGCGGCCGGCGGCCTGGGCCGATTCGAGCTGGGCCACGCGGGCCTTCTCGGCGGCGAGCGCGGCTTCGAGGGCCTTGACCGCCGACGCGGTGTCGCCGCGGGTGCGGGCGCGGCGGGCGGCGAGCACCGCGGGGTGCGCTTCGGCCGCCGAGTCCTCTTCGGCCTCGCCGTCGTCGGCGCCCATGCCCTGCTCGGCGATGTCATCGCTGGCCACGGCGACGGCCTGCCGCTCGATGCGGATGATCGTAGGCCGCTCGGCGAGGGCCTCGGCGCGGCGATCGAGCCAGACGGTGGTGCCGATCAGCCCGGCGAGCACGAGCATCAGCGGGATGAACGAAACCTGAAACCAGCGGACGGCGGCGCGCATTTCAGCCCTCCGCGATGCCGAGCGTGGCCAGATGGGCTCGCAGCGGCACGCCGGTGACGTTCTGGATTTCGAGGCCCGGGCGCACGTTGATCTCGAGCACCATCGGGTCGCCGGCGCGCGAGAGCACCAGGTCGACGCCCAGGAAGCGCAGGTCGACGGCGGCGCCGACGCGCCGGGCGCAATCGAGCACCGCCGGCCAGCCGGGCACCTGGGCGTCGACGAGCGGCGCGTCGGTGTCGGGGTGCGCGTCGACCGGTCGGCCCTTCAGCCAGGCGCGGGTCACGCGCCCGGTGGGCAGATCGAGCCCCAGCCCGATGCCGCCTTGGTGCAGGTTGGCCTTGCCGTCCGAGGCGTTGGTGGGCACGCGGATCATGGCCAGCACCGGCACGCCGTCGACGACGATGATGCGGATGTCGCTCAGCGCGTTGGGGTACAGGCGCTCGAAGAACGGATGCGGGTGCAGCCGCCGCTCGACGATGGCCACATCGGGGTGGTCGAGGGTGTAGACGCCGAAGATGATGTCGCCCACGTGCCGGCGCAGCGCGTCACCGGTCATCTCCCGGCCGCGCGCCGTGCGCAGGGCGCCGTCGGCGCCGCGGCCGAGCACCAGGATGCCGCGGCCGCCCGAGCCGTTGGCGGGCTTGATGACGCACTCGTCGAAGCGCGCCAGCGTTGCTTCGACCCCGCTGAGCTGGTCGAAGCGCTCGAACAGCGCCAGCGTCTCGGGCATGGGCACGCCGGCCGCGGTGAGCACCGCTTTGGCCCGCAGCTTGTCGTCGGCGACGGGGAAGAGATGCCGCGGATTGCGGGGCAGGATGAACGCCAGATTGCGGCGGTTCATGCCCAGCACCGCTTCGGCGCGGTGGCCGCGCAGGCGGTTGAACAGCTTCATGACGCGGCCTCGCCGGCGTGGATGAGGCCCCGAAAGCGCAGCCACTCCATCAACCGCAGGCCCATCCAACGGCCGAGCCAGATGTCGATGGCGACGATGACCAGCAGCAGCTCGGGGAAGCCGAGCATCAGGATTTGCAACGAAAGTGACTGCATGGTCACATAACAGCAGCCGATGACCATCACGGTGCGCGCGAGCGTGGTCCAGGCCTTCCAGGCGCCGTCTTCAACCTCCATCAGCGTGAAGCGCTCGCTGGTGATGGCCATGATCGCCACCGGGAAGAGCGTGACGCGGGCCAGATCGCGCAGCTCGAGTTCAACGCCGGCCCAGCTCATGGCCAGCATGCCGCCGACCACCGCGGTCAGCAGCACGGCGAGCTGGGGCGAGTGCAGCAGCTCCAGGCGGCCGAGCGCGCGGCGGGTGAGGCTGATCAGCACGATGAGGCCGACGAAGCCGACCATGCCCCACCAATAGCCGGTGTGATGGCAGGCCGAGGCCACCAGCGCGGGCAGGAAGGTGCCGAAGATGCGCAGGCCGAGCACGTTGCGAAACAGCGTCACCACGGTCGCGCCGAGCGGGATCATGATGATCAGCGTGAGCAGTTCAAGCGGCACGCCGATGGCGGCGAAGGTGGCCCAGAGGCCCACGGCCTTGCCGCTGCCCTGCAGCTCGGCGCGGGGCACGAGGTCGCTGTCGATGCGGAAGTTGTATTTGAAGCCGATGTCGCGGCTGTGGGTGAACAGCGCCTGATCGCCGCGGTACAGGGTGAGGTAATTGGCCGGCAGCGACGCGAAGTGATGGTTGAGCGCGTCGAAGGGCACCCAGTGACCGCCGACGCGAATCTCGACCCACTGGTGCGAGGTGCGCTTGCTGCCCGCCTCGAGGATGAGGCCGCCGACCAGGCGCGCGGGCAGGCCGCGGTTGCGGGCGAGGGCGACCAGCAGGCGGCTGCGCCCGTTGCAGCTCGCTTCGCCCAGGCGCAGGGCGGTCAGCGCGTCGGTGGTGCCTTTGAAGGGCTGAAAGCCAAACGCCTGCACATGGTCGAAGGCGGCGCGCAGGAAGCCTTGCACCGCGCCGTCATCGGGCACGAGGCGCGCGGCGAGCGCGGCGATATCGGCTGCGTCGACCTGCACGTCCTCGGTTGCCGTCAGCCAGCGCGCGTCGCCGTCGCCGCCCCGGGCATCGCCGAGGCGAATCTCGGGGTCGATGACGTACTCGACCGCGCGGGTGGCGACGCGGTAGCGATACGAGAGCTGCTGCGGCCCGCTGACGCTGGCGCCCTGCCATTCGGCGAGGCGGCCGCCCTCGCGGTCGACCGTCTGCAACTCGAGCTCGCCGGCGCGGCTGCTGGCTTCAACCACCGTCTGGCGGTCGTCCGAGGTGGGGATATAGGTCGCCACGCGCACGGCGTCGCCATGGCCGGTGAGCGACAGGCCGACGTCGACGTCCCAGACCTTGTCGGGCACCAGGGCCGAGACGTCGTAATCGAGCGCCTGCAAGCGGCGCAGGCCGAGCACGCCGGCGATGACCAGCAGCAACGCGATGACCAGCGCGGGGTTGGGGCGGCGGCGTTGCATGGTCAGCAGTTCATGACGGCGTTGCGCGCCGCCGGCAGCAGGGGGCTGTTGGGCCAGGCGCCAGACATCGCGTTGAGCGTGGCCTGCGCGTCGACGCACTGCCCGAGCTGCACCTGGATGTCGATCTTGCGGGAGAAGGCGTTGTCGGCGTAGGCGCTCTGTGGGTAGTCGGCGATGACCTGGTCGAAGAAGGCGACGGCGGCGGCATACTCGGCCGCCGGGTTGAGCGCGTTCGGCGCCATCCGCGTATGGCACCGGCCGGCGAAGTACGCGGCGTTGTCGGCGTAGGATCCCGCGGCGTCGAGGGCCAGCACCGCCTCGAAGCCGAGCAGGGCGCCGGCGAAGTCGCCGCTGTCATAGAGCGCGCGGGCGCGGAAATAGGTGGCGTTGTCGACGTAGATGCTGGCCGGGAAGTCGGCCACGAGCTGGTCGAAGCGCATCACCGCGTCGGCGAAGCGGTCGTCGGCGTAGGCGATGAGGCCGAAGTAATACAGCGCGTTGTCGGCGTAGACGCTGCCCGGGTAGTCGGCCAGCAGGGTCTGAATGTATCCCTCGGCTTCGGCAAACCGGGGCGAGCCGGGGCCATCGATCTTGCCCAGCTCGTAGGCGGCGCGCGCCGCTTCGAGCAGGGCGCCGTCGCGGAAGCTGCTGGCGGCGTCGGCGATGACCTGGGTGAACTCGGCGAGCGCCCCGACAAAGTCGCCGAGCGCGGCGAGGGCGCGGCCGCGGTAATAATGGGCCGCCGCGACCAGGCCATCTTGCGGGAAGGCCTGCACGAAGGCGTCGAAGGCGGCCGCCGCGCCGGCCAGATCGCCCGCGTCGTACATCGCCTTGGCGCGGTAATAGGTGGCCTGGTCGACAAACGGGCTGGCGGGGAAGCGGGCGAGCAGCGCGTCGAAGTCGGCGATGGCTTCGGCGAAGCGCCCCAGCTCGATGAGCGCGCGGGCGCGGAAGTAGAGCGTCTGATCGATGAGCGTCGAGTCGGGGAAGGCGGCGAGCAAGGCATCGAAGGCGGCGACCGCCTGATCGAAGAGGTTCTGCTCGTAGGCCGCGCGTCCCTCCAGGTAGAGCGCGTTGTCAGCGAAGACGCTGTCGGGCCACGCGGCGACGAAGGCGGCAAACGCGGCCTGGGCCTCGGCCAGCCGTCCCAGGGCGTAAAGCGTGCGGGCGCGGAAGTAGACGGCCTGGTCGAGCAACGCGCTCTGCGGGTAGGCGAGGGCAAAGGCATCAAAGGCGGCCAGCGCCTCGTCGTAGCGGCCCAGCTCAAACAGCGCGCGCGCCTTCAAGTACTCGGCGTTGTCGCGGCGCGGGCTGTCGGGGTAGTCGGCGATGAACTGGTCGATCGCGAGCAGCGCCGCGGCGTAGTCGCCGCTGTCGTAGACCGCCAGCACGGCCTGGAAGGCGACCTCGAAGTCGGCGACCGGGTCGACGGGGCTCGCGCAGTCGACGCCGAAGAAGCCGTCGGCGCAGGCGGCGCAGGTGCGGCCGCCGCCGTCGGCCTGGGCGCAGGTGACGAGGCCCACGCAATTGCCTTGCGCGCAGGGCTGC
>JAGQJJ010000517.1 GCA_020430675.1 Myxococcales bacterium | reverse complement strand
CGGTGCGGGTGCCCGGACGCGCGCCGTCGCCATTGCCGGCCCGCCCGCGATCGCGCCGCGGCATCTGCTTGACCGGCGGCCGCCGCGGCGGGGGCGGCGGGGGCGGCGGGGGCGGCGGCGCCACCTGGGCGACCACCAGATCAGCACGGTGCATCAGCTCGACGCCCGTCGCGCCCACCACCAGGATGTCAGCCAGGGCCCGGCGATCGATGCCGAAGCGCGCGTAGTCGCCTTCGGTCTCGAGCACCACCAGCGCGGTGTACGGCGACAGCACGCGGTGCCGCGTCGACAGCGTGATGATCTGTTGCTTGAGGGCTTCCTTGAGGTCGGGATCGCTCTTGGCGCGCGTATTCTCCAGCCGCTCGATGCGCGCCAGCACCCATGAGCGCTCCAGAAGCGGCTTCTCCGCCTCGCGCGTCGCCGGATTCACCACGCCGCTCGCGCCGCCGCTCAGCGACACCTGCAACGGCGTGCCCGCCGGCGCGTCGACAAACGCCACCACCGCGTCGCCGCCCTGCAGGCCGCGCACCGTGTCGGGCCAGACCCACTGCGCCCCGTTCACCGCCAGGTGCACATCGGCCATCGTCTGCTTGCCCAAGCGCCCGAGCTGCTCATCGAGTGGCGCGCGCCCTTCGATCACCTTGCCCGGCCGCGGCCCGTCGCTTGTCGCCAGCAGGTCGAGCATGCCCGCGTCGCGCGCGGTGGTGTCGACGATAGCGTCGATGCGCGTGACGCCGCTGCGGCCCAGCGCGGCGATGCGCTTCGCCAGCGCCTCGCGGTCATCCTCGCCCGCGGTCACCATGCCATCGGTCAGGAAGATCGCCCGCCTTGGGCCCTGAATCCACTCCAGCGACTCCAGCGCCACTTGCAGGCTGCTCGCGCCCAGCGCGCCGCGCGTGCGCAGCCGAGCGATCGGCGCGTCGCCGAAGCCTTTGGCCGGGCCCTCGTAGACCTTCTCCGCCACCTGATCGAAGGCGATGACCGTCACGTCCTGCACGCCCGCCTCGGGCAGCCGGTTGACCAGCGTGCGCAGCGCGGCGAGGCGGCCCTCGAAGTCCATCACCCGCGAGGCCGACGTATCGAAGAGCACCACCGCGCGGGCCACCGCCTCGGGCTGCGGCGCGGCGGGCACCACAAAGCGCACCACCGCCAGGTTGTCACTGCGCAGCGCGTCGCCCGTCGCCGGGATGTCGCCGCCGTAGATGACCCAGTCCTGATCGGGCGTGAAGCCGGTCTTCTCAACCTTGCTGACCTGATAGCGGCTGGTCGTGCCGCCGAGCGAGCTGGTCGGCCCGCCGCCCTGCGCCGCCGCGGTCATCGCGGTCAGGCTGAGCTGCTCGACCGAAGGCAGCCCCATCAGCGGCAGCCGATACGCCTCGCCCGCGGCGGTCAGCGTATGCGACCAGCTGATGATCAGCTCCTTGCGCTCATTGGCTTCGATGGGAAAGACCCGGGCGGTGAAGGTATTGCCCGAGTCCTGCTCCAGCAGCGCCGGATCCTGGCGCCGGTGCAGCGCGTCTTCGTAGGCCCGGCGCGCCGCCTGCTTCTCGACGACCTCGCCCTCCATCCACGACCCGCGAATCTTCATCGCAAAGCGGCTGATGGCGGCGCCGTCTGGCATCGTGACCTTGAAATGGCCTTCGACGCGGCGGGGGTTGGGGTTCTGGAAGGTCAGCCGCAGCTCGGTGAAAGCGAGCGGGCCGTCGACCACCGCCCGGGCGTCAAGCCCGACCAGCCGGAGACCGGTGCCATCGGCGGCGGTCAGGCTGTAGGGGGCCTCGACGGGCCCGGCGGCGATCTGGGTGGGTTTCTGAGCCAGGGCCGGTGTAGCCACAAGGCAGGCGAGCAATGCGAGGGCGCGGTGCGCGGCGGCCATGGTGAGTCCTCCTCGTCGGTAGCGGCAGCGTGCCACACCTATTCGCACGACGGGAGCAAACGATCTACTGACGGCAACGATCGTCGCCCGTTGCGGCCGCACACGCCGCGTGGGACGATGCCGCATGCTCGAGACCGCCCCTCACGTCCCCTGTGCCTACCTCGCCGGCGAGTCCCGCACGCTCGGCGATATGTTCAAGCGGCGCGTCGCCCGCAGCGGCGAGTACGCGGCGTTCTTCCACAAGGTCGACGGCCACTGGCAGCCGACTTCGTGGAAGCGCTGGCATGACCGCGCGGTGCGCGTCGCCGCCGGCCTCGCCCGCCGCGGCCTGGCGCCCGGCGATCGCGTGGCCGTGCTCGGCCCCACGCGCCCCGAATGGGCGCTGTACGAGATGGGCGCCCAGCTCGCCGGCTGCGTCAGCCTGGGCGTCTATCCCAAGCAGAGCGTCGAGCAGGTGCAATACGTGCTCGCGCACAGCGACGCGCGGGTGGTTTTTGTCGACGAAGCCCATGAGCTCGACACCGTGCTCGCCGCCGCCGATGGCTGCCCGGCGCTCGAAGCCATCGTGCCCTGGGATCCGGCGCTGCTCGATGGCCGCAATGACCAGCGGCTGCTGCCGCCCGCGCTGTTCACCGAGCCGAGCGACGGCAGCGAGATCGAAGCGCGCCTCGCCGCCCGCGACCCCGATGATGCGGCGATCTTCGTCTATACCTCGGGCACCACCGGGCCGCCGAAATGCGCGATGATCACCCATCGCAACGTGCTGACGCTGTTGAGCCATCAGGCGACCTTCCTCGACTTCTTCGAGGACGACCTGTCGCTCAGCTTCCTGCCCATGGCGCACGTCGCCGAGCGCGTGCTGGCGTTCTACGGCCGCATCGGCGCCGGTTTTTCGACGGCCTATGCCACCAGCAACGGCGCGGTGCTCGAAGAGCTGCGCGAGGTGCAGCCGACGATCTTCGGCTCGGTGCCGCGCCTGTTCGAGAAGGCCTACAGCAAGATTCAGAGCGAGGTCGAGCGCAAGCCGCCGGCCGTGCGCAAGCTGTTCGCCTGGGCGCAATCGGTCGGCCGGCAGCGCCTGCACCTGCAGATGGCCGGCCGCCGCGTGCCGCTGCCGCTCAAGGTGCAGTACGCGCTGGCCGATCGGCTCGTCTTCGCCAAGATCCGCGGCGCGTTCGGCGGCCGCGTGCGCCAGTTTGTCGTGGGCGCGGCGCCAACCCCGCTTGAGGTGCTCGAGTTCTTCTGGTCGGTCGGCCTGCCCATCTACGAGGTCTACGGCCAGACCGAAGCCACCGTGGTCAGCCACGCCAACGGGCCGGGCAACGTGCGGCTCGGCACCGTGGGGCGCATCATCCCTGACCTCGAACAGCGCATCGCCGATGACGGCGAGCTCTTGCTGCGCGGCCCGACCGTCTTCGCCGGCTACTTCAAGAACCCCGAAGCCACCGCCGAGACGGTGGTCGACGGCTGGCTGCACACCGGCGACGTTGTCACCCTCGACGCCGATGGCTTCCTGCGCATCACCGACCGCAAGAAGCACATCATCATCACCGCTGGCGGCAAGAACCTGACCCCGGCCAATATCGAGAAGGCCATCAAAGCCGCCGACCCGCTCATCAGCCATGTGCACGCGCACGCCGACAAGCGCCCGTACGTCGCCGCGCTGGTCGTGCCGAGCCCGCTCGAGACGCTCGACTTCGGCCGCGACCGGGGCCTGGTCACCGACGCCGAGCTGCGCGCGCGCACCGCCGAGCTGATGGAGAACCCCGCCGGCCGCACCGAAGCCCTCGCCGCCGCCATGGCACCGGTCACCCGCCACCCCGAGTTTGTCGCCCGCATGCGCGCCGCGGTGCGCAAGGGCAACGAAGCCTTGGCCCAGGTCGAGAAGGTCAAACGCTTCCTGCTCTTGGACCGCGACTTCAGCCAGGAGGGCGGCGAGCTGACCCCGACGATGAAGGTCAAGCGCAAGGCGGTCGAGCGCGACTACGCCGAGGTCTTCGATCGCATCTACGCCGAAGCGGGCTTTGCGCTCGAACCCTGATGTCATGCCATGCGCCGATGCCATTGATGCCATGAGCGATGCCACCGATGGTATCGCTCGCCGTGGCCCCGTTCCCTTCACCACCGCGGCGTGCTTCGGGCCACGCGAGCCCAAAGGGCGAGCCAACGCCGCCC
>JAGQJJ010000516.1 GCA_020430675.1 Myxococcales bacterium | reverse complement strand
GAGCCGGCCGCCGAGCGAATCGTCGATGCCGCGCTGGGCGACCTGAAGATCGTTGGCCATGGTGCGGAAGGTGCTCGCGACGTCTTCGACCGAGGCCATGAACGCGCCGCGCGAGCCGAAGCTGCTCGGATCCTGGCTGAGCTCGCGGGCGGCGTTGAAAAAGTTGTCGAAAGCATCGCTGAGCGTCGGCGTGCCGCCTTCGGTGTACAGGCGCTCGACGATCGAGAGCGTCTCTTCGCGGCCGCCGAAGAAGCCCTTGAGCGTGCGGTCGCGCAGCACCTGCAACTCGAGAAAGTTCTCGTCGGCGCGGCTGACCTGCTGGATGTAGGCGCCCTGGCCGCCGTAGCCCAGGCCGGCGGTGCCGCCGAGGCGCAGGGCGTTGCGCGCGGCGATCTCGACGCGCTGGCGGCTGTAACCCTCGGTGTCGGCGTTGGCGATGTTGTGCGAGACGGTCGCAAGCGCGGCCTGGCTGACGCGCAAGCCGCTGAGACCGTTGAAGAATGCGGTTCGCAGGCCGAACATCAGGCCCTCCGATCGACGCGCGTTCGGCGCTCGCCGGCGGTCACCTGGCCGTTGGCCGCGTAGGTCGCCGACGAGCCGGCGTGCAGGCGGCGCACGACCCGCAGCGCGCCTTCGACCAGCGCGCGTCCGCTCTCGGCGAAGGCGTGGTTCCAGGCGTTGCGCTCGGTGGCATGTCGGGCGAGCTCGGCCATCGACGTGCGGAGTTCGGCGAGCCGCACGGCCTGCGCCGGGCTGCAACGCGCGACGCACTCGTCGAGGGATTGCGCGCCGATCGCAGCCAATCGCGCGGATCGAGCCTGAGCGAGCACTTGATGGGCTTCGAGCAGGCCCTGCTTGCGCTGGGCGATGTCGATGATGTCGTCGAGCGCCATCCGCCGAAGGGCGGCGGACTCTTCGTCGAGCACCGTGCAGAGGGTCTGCAGGCGGTCGCGCTCGGCGTCGAGGTGCGTCAACAGCGCGTCGATCGCGGCGAGCAGCTCCCGGGGAGAGTCCCCTGCTGCGCCGGACGATCCACCGCCATCGGCTGCGTTCCTCGCCGCTCGGCGGAGCGCTGCTACGCCTTCGGGCTCGCGCCTTGCCGCTGGCGGCGCCTCGCCCGGCTCGCGACGGGAGCTTTCCCCGGGTTCTGCTAGGGGTTGCATCGCGTCCAGTCCTCCGCAGGTGCACGTCGCGCCGAGGTTTTCGGCGCGACGGCGTGCTGAAGGCGGCGGTGGGAAAGGCGCGAAGAAGAGGGGGGCGGGTTAACGACCCTCGAAGGCGATGGCTTCGGCGATCATGCGCTCGGCGACGAGCCGGAGGTCGGCGGTGTATTCGCCGCGGGCGATCATCGCGCGCAGCTCGGCAACCTTGGTCTCGTCCACTTCGGGCACGTCTTTTGCCGCCGCGCTGACGACCGCTGCTGCCGGGGACTTGCCCGACAGCTCGACCTGCGCCGCATCACCGGCGCTCGCGGAGCCTTCGCTTTCAGACTTCTTCGCGGCCGGCTTCCCTACCGGCCGGCCTACGTTCCCCTGCGGGACCAGACCGTTGATCTTGACAGTCATGGCGTCCTCGCTTCGCCCCGTCGTTCCATGATTGGGGCTGCACCCGCTACATCGGCCGATCTCCGGTGATCTTGAGGAGAAATTTTCGGCCCCTTTGCCGGGTGAAACGAATCGGCCGGATTGTCCGGTCCCGCAGTGCTCCAGTCAAGTCGCGTCCCCATGACGCGACCGGTCAGACCCCGGATCGGGGTCAGAGTCATCGCGCGATCCGCAGCGCGGCGGTCGGATCGATCGCCTCGCCGTCGCGTCGGATCTCAAAATGCAGGTGCGGCCCGGTGCTGCGCCCGGTGGTGCCGACCTCGGCGATCACCGCGCCCTTTGGCACCTCGTCGCCCACCGCCACCGCCACCGATCGGGCGTGGGCGTAGAGCGAGGTCAGGCCGTCGCCGTGGTCGAGGATGACCGTGTTGCCGTACGTGCCGCGCGGGCCGGCGAAAGCCACCGTGCCCGCCTTTGCGGCGCGGATCGGGGCGCCAGCGGGCGCGGCGAGGTCGACGCCGCGGTGGTCGCGCGGCTCGGCGCCGTCAAGCTGCCGCGGGCCGAATCCGCTGCTCAGCGGACCCTCGACGGGGCGCAGCCAGCCGCCCGCACTTCCATAAGCCCGCACCGCCTGCACGCGGCGGATGGCGGTCGGTGGCGGCGGTGCCTCGCGTGGGGCGCCGAGCTGCTCAGCGAGCGTGTCGGCCAGCCCGAGCTGCCCGGTGGTGCTGGCCATGCGGGCGTATTCCTGGTCGAGCATGTCGGTGAAGACCTCGCCGCCGAAGCCGGCGTCGCCGAGGCCCTCTTTGGGCACGGTGGCCCGCATCGACTTGAAGACCTGGTGCATGAAGACCGCTTCGAACTCGCGCGCCGCCGCCCGGATCGCCTCGGCGTTGTCGCCCGGGCCGGTGCGGGGGATGTCCAGCTCCAGCGAGGTCGACGCCGACGGCTGCCAGGTCGAGAGCGGCGCGCGCATCACATCACCTCGACGTCGGCCCGCAGCGCGCCGGCGCGCTTGATGGCCTGCAAGATGGTGATCAGATCGCGCGGGCTCGTGCCCAGGCGATTGAGGCCCTCGACGACGTCCGAGAGGTTCGTGCCGCCGACTTCGATCAGGTTGCGCTTGTCTTCGACGACCTGCAGCTCGGTGTTCTGCTCGGTCTGGCCCTCGCCGGGCGTGAGCGGCGCCGCGGGCACCGCGCGCTCGGTGGTCTTGATGCTGACCGTGATGTTGCCGTGGGCCACGGCGACCGGCGCGATGCGCACGTCCTGGCCCATGATGATGGTGCCGGTGCGCTCGTTGACGACGACCTTGGCGCGCATGTCGGGCGTGACTTCGAGGCGCTCGACCAGCGCCAGGAACTCGACGAGGCGATCGTCGTAGGTGTCGGGCACCGCGATGTTGACCGTACCGCTGTCGCGCGCTTTGGCGTAGACGCCGCCCAGGTTCATGTTGACCACTTTGGCCAGCCGGGCGGTGGTGGTGAAGTCGGCGTCGCGAAGTTGCAAGGTGATGGCGGTCTGCTGGCCCAGTTCCATCGGCACTTCGCGCTCGACCAGCGCACCGTCGGGGATGCGCGCCACGGTGGGGTGGTTCTTCACCTCGCCCGCCTTGCCGTCGCCGAGGCTGAAGCCGCCGACGGTCATCGGGCCCTGGGCGACGGCGTAGATGTTGCCGTCATGGCCTTTGAGCGGCGTGACGACCAGCGTGCCGCCGACCAGGCTCTTGGCGTCGCCGATGCTGCTGACCGTCACGTCGATGGTATTGCCGACGCGCGAGAAGGGCGGCAGGTCGGCGGTCACCATCACCGCGGCGACGTTCTTGAGCTTCAGGCCCGCCAGGTCGACGCGCACGTTGTTGCGGGCGAGCATCGCGACGACCGATTGCGTGGTGAAGGTGGTCTTGTCGGAGTCGCCGGTTCCGGCGAGGCCGATGACGATGCCGTAGCCGATGAGCTGGTTCGGCCGCACGCCGCGCACATGGGCGAGGTCTTTGATGCGCTCGGCCATCGCGGGGGCGGCGAGCAGCAGCGCGAGCAAAATCGAAGTCAACGCGCGCATCGCATCCCCTCAGAACGGCCAGATCACGTCGAGCACGCGCGAGAGCCAGCCTTTGCTGCTCGCCGACGTCAGCTCGCCGCGGCCGGTGAACTCGATCTGGGCGTCGGCCATGCGGCTCGAGAGCACCTCGCCGCGGCCGTCGATGTCTTCGGGGCGGATGACCCCGCTGATATAGAAGTGGTGCTCCTCTTTGTTCACCAGCACCACGCGGTGGCCTTCGATGAACAGGTCGCCGTTGGGCAGCACCTGGCGAACCATCGCCGGCACCGTCGCCTGCAGGCGGTCGCTGCGGCTGGTCTTGCCGCTGCCTTTGAAGGTGCCTTCGTAGACGGTGCTGATCGCCGCTGAGCCATTGAAGTCCGGGTGATCGGCTTCGAGCTTGCGGATGAGGCCCAGGAAGTTGTTGAGCTGGGCGTTCTGCTCGTCCTGCCGGCTGGTCTCGGTCGAGGTGTCGCGCT
>JAGQJJ010000515.1 GCA_020430675.1 Myxococcales bacterium | reverse complement strand
GGCCTGCCGATAGCGAACCTGCTCGGCGAGCGGTCCCTCGGGAAAGCACTGAAGACAGGTCACGAAGAGCTGATCTTCGATGGCCCGCGACCATGGCTTGCCCGCGGTTCTGCTGGCCTGCGCGCCGTGCACGAGCTGCTCGGCGCGGCTCTGAGCCTCGGGCGGCACCTCGACGGCCGATGGCTCGGTGCAGAGCCGACCGGCCCGCGTCAACGCATCGCTGGCCAGCGCGTCGCCGAGGTGCCCGCGAATTGCGGTGTCGACGCCCAACCAGGCGGCGTGCTGGCGATCGCCCGGTGTCAAACCTTGGGCGGTGGCGCGCTTGAACAGCTCGAACGCCTCGGCATGCTGACCCGCAGCGGCGAGCCGACGCCCGAGCGGCAGATAGACATACCCCCCCAACTCGGGCGCGAGCACACGGGCGAGGAAGCGATCACGGTCCTTTCGGCGCAGCGCCTCCAGGCTGCTGGCCAGGCCGCGACTGGCATCGCGCGTGATGGGACTGCCCACGCGGTGCGCCGCGGCCAGCATCTGATGCCAGGCTTCGGCCGCCTCACGGTGTTTGCCGAGGCAGGCGCGGCCGGCTGCGAGACAACGCAGCGCCCGCAAGTCGCTCGGGTTGGCCCGTGCGCCCGCCCCACAACGACGCTCGATCTCGGGGCACGTGCCGACATCGCCCCCTTCGAGCAGCAGCTCCCCCGCGCGGCGTGCGGCCCAGCCCGCCAACGGATCATCCGGCGCCGGGTGCTCGGTGAGAATCTGCTCGAGCCGAAGGCGGCCGCCGGCGACGTCGCCGGAAGCGAGGCGCAGGGTCGCAGCGAGGCGGAGGGCCGCGTCTCGGCGCGGCCCCGGCTCAAGGGGCTCGGGGCCGTCGATGAGCTGCCCCAGCAGCCCGAGCGCCGCCGCCCGGTCAGCCTGCACCTCGGCCTGCAATGCCGCGGCGTCGATGCCGACGACCTCGCCCACCTCTGCGCCCGCCAGCGTCAACCGTGCGTCATCAGCGCGGCGCGCGTGGTACTGACAGAGCCGGAGCTTCAGCGGCCCGGCGTCGACCGCCGACGGCTCAACGGCCAGCAGGCGCTCGAGATCGGCGATACGGCGATCGAGCAACAGGCGAACCTGCGCCCGATGGGCGCTGCCATCCTCCGCCTCGGCGCGCGCGGGCATGAGCCATGCGCACAGGCATACCAAACCCAGCGTCCGAATCATCGCCAGGCCTTCCGTGCTCGGGGCAGCGCTCGCTCGACGCCGACCAACGCCTCGCGGGTCGCCGTGGCCGCCGAACGCTCGATGGCTTTTGCCGCGGTCACATCGGGCACTGAGGCCGTCGCTCGCTGCGCGGCGAGCACACGCCCGCGCCGATTGCGCACCGAGACCGCGACCGAACACTCAGCGCCATGCCAGGTCTCATCGACCTGCCCCAGCGCACCGCATCGTCCTTTGGCTTCGACCGTCAGCATGCCATCCGCGTCTGGCTGAATGGTCGCGCCGCCGGCCTCAAAAGCGGCGCGGATGCCATCGAGAACCTCGACGGGCAGGGCCTCGGACGCTCGCAACCCGACCCGGACGCCGTCGAGTCCCCAGATGGCCAGGGGTTCGTCAGGGGCTGGCGAGCCGAGCAGCTCGGCGGCCAGCCCGGCAAGCTGCTGACGGTGCGCCTCGGCCGAACAGCCGCGGCAGCTTCGGTCCGCCGCGGCGCGCGTCGTGCCATCAGCGTCTACCAGCCACAAGCGCGTCTCGCGCCTCTCACCGCGGCGCGTGGCGCCGCCGATGACATACCGACGCGCCTCGCCGGACGTCGCCAGGGCCGGCCGGCAACGCTCCAACGTTGATCGTTTGAGGCAGGCGGCCAGCGCCTGATCCAAGCGCCGCCGCACCTCGCCGTCGGTGACCAGCGCCACCCGATCGCTCGCCGCGAACGCCGCGCGCAGGGCCTCGGCGTGCCGCCGAGCGTCGCCGCGCGACAGGCTCTTGAACTGCAACCCACTGAGAACCAATGACATTCTTCGGCGGGACCGCTCATCCTGGCCGTCGTCATCCGCGTCGGCCCGGCCCTCGCTCGCGGCCGACGCGACCGCATCGGAGCGGCAAAGCGCGCCGCTCAACCGCGGTCCGATCGCCGCGTCGATGCCATCGATGGCACGACGGGCCACACGCCGCCAGGCGGACTCGCGGTCGGCCCCGCCCTCCTCGACCTCGCCGCGGTCGGCGACCCCCGGCAACGGTGCCTCGGCCTGCCAGCGCAGCATCTGAAGCGAGGCCCCGGCGAGGGTGCGCGTGGTTCCCGACAGGGTGATCTTGAGCGTCAGGTCCGCATCGCCTGGACCGCCCACCAACACGCCACGGCGCTTGAGCGCCGCGGTCAGTCCGTGCGCGATCGCCGCGCGCTGCGCCGCCGGAATGGCGCCGCCGACCTCGACGCGCCAGCCCAGCGCCGCGAGCCGCTGGTCGCGGCGAACCAACGCCCGACTGGCCCGCGTCGAAAACGCCGTCGCCTCATCTTGCGCGGGCCCCGCCTCCCCGGCGAGCACGGCCAACAGCAAGGCATCGCCCTCGACCTGCGCCAGCCCGCGCCGCGCGTCATCGCGGCAGGTCGCCGACAGCGCAGCCCAGTCGTCGGCCGAGAGCGCGCCTTCAACCGCGGCCACGCCCTCGGCCAGCGCCGCCCGACGGCTGGCCATCTCGGGCGCCAGCAGGGCCTGCGCCGACCGCCGATCCAACGCCACGGTCGCCCGCAGTCCCTCGGCGACCGGCACGACGTCAACGACCTCGATCAGCTCGGCATGGGCAAAAGCTGCGTCCACCGAGACCGTCCGCTCGAAGCGCTCGACAAACTCGCCCCCGCAATCCCCCTCGCCATTTACGCAGGTCGTCTCATTCGTATGGACGGTGCTCTGCGACCGCACCTCGGCCTTCAGGCGCGCCGCCACATCGGCCCGCGCGCTGGCGATGGCCGCCGCCCGGTCCTGACCGACGCCGACGCCGATGATCGAGGCCCCTTCTCGCGCGGGCATGGCATCGTTTGCTGGCATGGGGCCGCAGCCGAACGCGCCCCAAGCGACCAGCGCCATCAAGGCCCGCCGAACGGTCGATCCCATTCAGGCGCCCTCTCCGAGAAACGCGCCGGCCCGAGCTTTGGCATCCGCCACCAATCTGCACTTCCCTCGCGTCTCGCGACCGACGTACACCGCCAATGGGGCTCTTGTCATGGTCATTTCCCGCTGTCAAGGGCCGGCGCCGCGGCATCGCCGCTGACCGGGCGCAGCGAACAGAGCAACACCCCCACCGCCCGGTCCTCCACGCAGAGACCATCGCGACACAGGCACCCGGGCGACGCCATCGCGGCGCACTCGGCGTCACTCAGGCATTGGCACCGACTGGTTTCCAGGTCGCAGTGCATCTCCCCGCAGTCTTCATCGGAAGCACATTCACAGACCCCAAGCCCGCCGTCGGCGATCTGGCAGCGCGTTCGCAGCGGGCACTGCACGTCGTCTCGACAGCCGCATTGACCCCGTACGCCCAGATGGGCCTGCACGCAGGTGAGGCCATTGGGGCAATGCTCGTCTTCGAGACACGCCCCGGCCATCAGCCCTTTCGGCTCATCGGGGGTGCAGGCTGACACAAAGATGACCAGAAAGACGAATCTCATTCCGGTGGATCCACACAGGCGGCTGGGTGTCCGTCTCGGTAGGGCGCGCCAAAGACAAACAGCCCGGGTGGACTCCGATGGCCGACGAGATCCTTCACCACCACACAGGCGCAGTAGTCTTCAGTGCCAGCGCTCTGATGACCCGGACAAGTTTCATCGGCGCACAGTTTCATGTGGCTGTAGCTCGGAATCAGGCCATGCATCAACGTGAACTGGCCGTCCCGCCAATTTGCATCCCGGCCGATCTCGACGAGGCCGGCGTGGCCGACATCGTGCTGGCGTCGCCGTTGACGGCGTCGGCGCTGCTCCTGTCGGGGGCGCTGCCATGACCCTGCGCGCCCTGCTGGCCCTGCTGGCCCTCACCGGCTGTATCGAGCAGATCCCGCCAGACAGCAGGGCGGACGCCGATCACGACG
>JAGQJJ010000514.1 GCA_020430675.1 Myxococcales bacterium | reverse complement strand
CACCACGCCGACCGGGGCGCAGGTCACGGTGGCCCGGCTCGTCGAGCGCGACCGGCGCCTCGTGCCCGAGGGCGCGCGCAGTCCGCTCCGGTCGCCGGTGGTGCGGGCGCCCATCGAGCGCGGCGCCCACTTGCTGACCCTCGAAGCGCCCGGCCACGCGCCGGTGCGGCTGCCCATCGTCATCGAGCGCGGCGCGCACTGGCAGCATCAGCCGCCCGATGCCATCGGCCCGCATGCCTTGCCGCTCCTGCCAAAAGACGCCCTCGGCGCCGATGAGATCTATGTGCCCGCCGGCTGGTGCATCGTCGGCGGCGACGCGCTGGCCACCGATCCGATGCCACGAAGGCGCCTCTGGATCGATGGCTTTGTCATCGAGCGCACGTCGGTGACCCATCGCACCTGGCTCGACTTTCTCGTCGACGTGCAGCGCCGCTTTGGCCCCGCCGCGGTGGCGCCGCTGCTGCCGCGCCGACGCGACGACGCGGTGGGGGCCGGCTTGGGGCCGGTGCAGATCGACGCCGACGGAAGCTTTGCGCTCGGTCGGACCGATGACGACGATGCCATCGACCCCGAGACGCCGGTCGCGCTGATCGACTGGCACGCCGCCGAGGCCTTCGCCCGCTGGCGCGCCGCGCGCACCGGCCAGCCCTGGCGCCTGCCGCACGACCTGGAATGGGAGAAGGCCGCGCGCGGCGTCGATGGGCGGCGGTGGCCCTGGGGCGATCGCTTCGAGCCCACCTGGGCCCGGGCGCTGGAGAGCTTCGCCGGCCGCCCGCATCCCACGGTGGTCGGCGAGGTGCCCGAAGACGAGAGCCCGTACGGCATGCGCGATGTGGTCGGCGTGATTCGCAACTGGTGCGGCTCGGATTACCAACGCGAGGGCCCGCCCGGCGACCGGTTGATCATCGCGCCAGCGAGCGGGCCACTGCGCGCGGTGCGCGGCGGCGCGTGGTGCGTGCGCGCCGCGCTGTGCCACCCGGCGGGGCGCTTCGCCAACCGGCCCGACCAGCGCTTTCGCACCATCGGCGTCCGGCTGGCGCGCGCGATCAGCGCAGGCGAAGTGGCGGGTTGATCGGGCGGGTCTGGGGCGTCCGCATGAGGCCAACCGCGCCGCGCTCGACGATGTGGCGCAGGTCATCGCGGCCCAGCCACTCGACGGCGAGCACCGCGCAATCCACCTGACAGGCGGGCGTCAGCGCCAGGCGCAGGGCGAAGTCCGGCTCACCCGGCCCGGCGCGCAGGACCGCGCCCCCGCCATGACTCGACGCGGCGGATTGAACCGCGAGCAAGGCATCGTGCGGCACCTCGACCTGCCCGGCGTCAGCGAGCACGACGTCTTCGTCGAGCAGCCGCAAGTCGACAGGCATCGCGGGCCGCCAGCGCAGGGTGCCATCGCGAAGGACATAGAGACCGGCGAGCTGCGTGACTTCGCCGCCGTCGCGCGTGAAAGCCAGCAGCATCACATGCCGGCCTTCGAGGCCGCCCGAGATCTGGGCTTGAAGGGGCATGGTGACAAACAACGAGGCGGCCAGGACGACGGCAGAGATCAAACGAGCGGGGCGCGGCGCGCGCTTTGGCGACGTGAACATGGCATGCTCCGAACGAGCCAGTGATGGCATCGTGAACGACATCGGTGAACGGGGCGCGGTGGGTGTCAGAACCGAACCGCTGACTGTTCACAGTGTCTTGTTCACGCCGGCCATCCGCCATGACACGTCATGACATCATCTGACTCGTCGGGCCTGCGTCTTGCCGGACCGCACGGGTGATCGGCACGGGCAGCGGCCCGATCAGCGGCCGCTCACCTCGAATTCGAGCAGGTAGGCGCTGTCCTCCCGCTTGCTGATCAACTCGACGGTGAAGACGCCCGGCTGACCCGGCTCAAGCTCGACCCACCCGAGCGAGTCGTCGTTGCTGCCGCTGTCATGGTCGAACAGCTCGATTCGGTGGCGACCCCCGCCGGCCCGAGCGCCCACCTGTACGGTCTGTCCGCCGCGAACATCCTGGTGGGGCGCGCTCTGGGGCCACACCCGGCTGCCGTCCAGCTTGATATAGAGTTGGTCGAGTGCGCGGTTGCGGTCGACGGCGCTGGCGATCTTGCTGCCTGTGTCTAGCGCGGCGATCGACAGGTCGACCACGCCCACGGCGACGTCGGCCTCGGGGCCAAACAGCCCCAGGAGTTTCGAGCCCGGCCCCCATACGATATTGAAACCATTGACAAAACCGTCGATGAAGCGGACGACGTCGCGCTCGATGCCCGTGGCCGGCTTGAGGCAGATCGCCTTGACCAACGTGAGGCTCTTCGGTCCCCCGGGCCAGTTGCGCGAAAAGTTCGCCGGCGCGATGGGTTTGGGCGCCGAGGTGACCTTGCCCGACGCGATGTCATAGGCCACGTAGTCGCTGCCGAAAAAGAAGTAAGCCGAGCCATTGTTCAGGTGCATCGCCGAGTCGACGCGCGGCCAGGACGGCCAGTTGTTGGCGAAGTTGCCGGCGATGCGCGCCGGCCCGAACTCAATGCGCGCCGCGCTGATGTCATAGCGGATGTAGTCGCGCCCCCGGAAGAAGTAGACCTTGCCTTTGCCCAGGTTCACCGCGGCGTCCACCGAGGGCCACGCCGGCCAGTTGTGCGAGAAGTTGTACAGAATGCGGGCGGGCGCGGCCTCGATGCGGCGCGTGGTGATGTTGTAGCGAATGTACTCGGCGCCGCGGAAGAAGTAGATCTTGCCATTGCCAAGGTTCACCGCGGCGTCGGCGCCCGACCACGATGAGGGCCACCCGTCAGCAAATCGGCCGACGATCGGGGCCGGTCCGGATTCGATCCGCGCGTTGCCCGGTTGGTAGCCATAGATCACATGGCTGCCGCCTTGGGTGAAGACCGCAGAGCCACCGCTGATGAGCGCGGCCGCGTCGGTCGACGGCCACGCGCACGCAAGGTTCGGGGCGAGCAGCAACGCGGCGGCCAACGGCAGCAGGGCGTGCGCGCGCCGCGGCGATGAGGCACGAGGGGTTCGATGAGGCATGACATGACTCCAAACAGATGGGTTGGACCTGCATGGCCGCGTTCGCAATCACCGTGCCAGCGCGCCCACGGCGCCCGTTGCGGGCAGGGTTGACCCGCGAGACACGCGCGCCGTGCCATGAGAGCTCGCGACGCCATCTGTACGCCCGGTCTGCGCTCCATACGCAGGTGGACCGCGAGCAGACCGGGATTGGACCAGGGATCCGTCCGAGCGCCATCGGCGGGCCGAAGCGGCGCCGGCTACCGCGGTTCGAGGTCCTTGAGCCGGCTGCGAACCGCGCGTGGCGAGACCCGGAGCAGGGCAGCGATGGCATCGACGTCGTCCCCAAACGCCGCCTGGCAGGCGCGCCACTCGTCGTCGGGGATCTCGGCCGCGGTGCGCAGGCCGAGCGCGCGCTGAGCGTAGCGCAGCAGGTTGCTCTTGGGCACGCCCAGGCGGTCGGCGGCCTGGCGCACGCTGTAGCGGCAGGCTTCGAGCGCGCGGGCCACGTCTTCGGGCGGGTAGCTGCCCCGCGGGGTCACGAGGCGGTCCACGAGGTCGAGCGGCGGTCCGGTCTCGGGCCGCGGGACCTCGGGCCGCGGGGGCGGTGGTGACGGCGTCGGCAGCGCAAGCGGCGGCGCCACCGCCTGATCAAAGCCGGCGACCGCGATCTGGCGCGCGATGTTGCGCAGCTCTCGCACGTTGCCGGGCCAGTCATGGCGCAGCAGCGCGAGCACCACCGAGGCGGGCAGCCAGAGCGGCGCCTGGCCTGCGGGCGCCAGCCGCTGCGCGCTTCCGAGGGTGGCCAGCTCGGCGCGCAGGAAGTGCAGCAGCAGGCGCGGCACGTCGTCGAGCCGGTCGCGCAGCGCGGGCAGACGCACCTCGAAGCCGCGCAGCCGGTGCAGCAGCGGCACACGGAATCGGCCGTCGGCGGCAGCGGCTTCCAGATCGGCGTCGGTGGCGGTGATGATGCGCACGTCGACCCGGCGCGCGCGGCGGGCGCCGACGGGCTGAATCTCGCCGGTCTCAAGGGCGCGCAGCAGCATGGGCTGCACCGCAAGCGGCA
>JAGQJJ010000513.1 GCA_020430675.1 Myxococcales bacterium | reverse complement strand
CACCCGCGCGGCTTTCACCGCGATGCGCCCGGCCACCGCCTGACCACGATGATGGCGCCGACGCTGGCCCATCGCACTGGCGGCGACGCGCTCGCGCTGGGCAGCGGCGGCGCCAATCGCCTGCGCAACGCCATCCTCACCGTGCTCTGCCACCTGATGGAGCACGGCCGCGATCCGGTCGAGGCCGTCGCTGCGCCGCGGCTGCATCTTGAGACCCAAGGCGGCGGCTTCCACCTCGCGTTTGAAGACGTCGACCTGGCGCCCGGCGTCGCTGACGCGCTGTGCCGGATGTGGCCCGACGCCACGCGCTTCCCGGCGCGCAGCATGTTCTTCGGCGGCGTGCACCTGGCCTGGCGCCGCGGCGACGCGCTCGGCGGCCATGGCGACGCCCGCCGCGGCGGCGCCGTCCGCCTCGGCTGAAGGCGCACCATCCGCGATAAGTGCTCGCGCCCGTGAGCATTTTTCCGTATCATCTTGCGGCTCGTCGGGCGGCGGATCGGCCGGTCGGCGTCCCAAAACGCCAGGCGACAGGGAGCACAGCATGCGTTTGATGCGGACCTTCGGGATCGGATGCCTTTTGATCGCGGGCTGCGCCGAGACGGGCGCGCCGCCGGTCGAGACGCCCGCGGGCACGGTGGTGCAGCCGATCTACGGCGGCCTGCCGCCCGATGCGCCCGAGCACGCGGCGGTCATCGGCATTCACCAGCGGTCGGGCGACCGGGTCTCGTCGAGCCCGTTCTGCTCGGGCACGCTCATCACCCCCGAGGTCGTGCTCACCGCGGCCCACTGCCTCGACAACGCGCGCGGCGGCAAGACCTTCAAGACCGCCACGCCCGACTCGATCGCCATCTACTTCGGCGATGGCGTGGTCTTCGATCAGACGCCGCTGTTCTATCCCGTCGTCGAGACCCTCATCCACCCGGGCTACGACCGCAACGCGCTGCGCAATGACCTGGGCCTCATCCGGCTCGCCTTTCCGATGAACGACATCGCGCCGGTGCCCAACCTGCCCTCGGCGCTGGCCCTCAGCAACGCCGACATCGGCTCGCCGCTCAACTTCGCCGGCTTTGGCTATGCCGAGGATCGCTCGTTTGGCGTGAAGCTGCAGGCCGACACCCCGCTCGGCGGCTTTGGGTGCAGCGTGGCCGGCTGCTCGGGCGGCAGCGACGCGGCGACCCAGATCTCGTACTCGCAGCAGAATGACGGGCCGTGCAACGGCGACAGCGGCGGCCCCGCCTTCGCCTATCGCGGCGGGCAGGCCTACGTCGCCGGCATCACCTCGTACGGTGACTCGGGCTGCACCATCTATGGCGTCAGCACCCGCGTCGACGCCTTCCAGCCGGTGATCGACGACTTTGTCAACGGCGGCGGCGATCCGCCCCCCGCTTGCGGCGCCGATGGCGTCTGCGAGGCGGGCTGCGCCGACGACCCCGACTGCAACGGCGGCCCCGGCGGCGGCGCGTGCGGCGACGGCGTCTGCGGCGATGGCGAGAGCTGCGACGGCCGCTCGGGCACCTCGGCGTGCCCGTCCGACTGCGCCGGGCGCACCGGCGGCCGGCCCAGCGGGCGCTACTGCTATGTCGAAGGCGCCTGCGAAGGCCCCGGCTGCCCCTGACCCTTCGGCGCGCCGCCTATGGGTGGGCGCCTCGCCGCTGGCGGCGCCCCGTCCGCTTCGCGACGGGTTCTTTCCCCGACTGCTTTTCGCGCGGTCCGGGCGGTTACCGGGCCGCGTCGAGATCGGCCAGCACCTGCTGACACGCCGTCTCGGGGTCGGTCTCGCGGCGCTCCAACGCATCGAGCAGGGCGTTCAGGCCGTCATGGGCGGCGACGGCGTCCTGCGCGCGGCGGCGCAAAGCGGTGAAGACCCGATCGGTCAAACCGGCCCGCTGCCGCATGCGGGCCCGCCGCGCGCCTTCGCCGCTGGCATCCAGGTGCTGCGCGTGCGCGTCGATCGCGGCGATCAGCCCCTCGGTGCCTTCATCGCGCGTGGCCACGGTGCGCACGATCGGCACGGTGAAGCCGCGGCGCGGGCCCTCCAGATCGAGCAGCATCTTCAGGTGGGCCACCGCGCGCTCGGCGTCGGGGTGGTCGGCTTTGTTGACCACGAAGATGTCGGCGATCTCGAGCAGCCCGGCTTTGATCGCCTGCACGCCATCGCCCGCGCCGGGCAGCGTGACCACGATCGAGGTCTGCACCGTGGCCGCGATGTCGATCTCGTCCTGCCCGACGCCCACCGTCTCGACCAGGATGACGTCGAAGCCCATCGCGTCGAAGATGGTGATGATGTCGCGGGCGCTGGCGGTGAGGCCGCCGAGCATGCCGCGGGTGGCCAGGCTGCGGATGAACACGCCCGGGTCGCCCGAGTGGCCCTGCATGCGCACGCGGTCGCCGAGAATGGCGCCGCCGGTGAAGGGGCTGCTGGGGTCGATGGCCACCACCGCGACGCGCTGGCCGGCCGCGCGGTAATGCTGGATCAGGCGGTCGGTCAGCGTGCTCTTGCCGGCGCCCGGGTTGCCGGTGATGCCGATGAGGCGCGCGCGGCCGGTATGGGCGTACAGCCGCGCCAGCATCGGGCGCGCTTCGGGGCGCTCGTCATCGACCGCGCGCATCAGCCGCGCCGCAGCGCGCACCTCGCCGCGCAGGACGCGCTCGACCAGGTCGCTCACGCCGCCCCTGAGGGTGCCGCGCCGGCCAGTGCCGCGCGGGCGATCAGCAGGCGTTGCAACGCATTGTCGGTGCCTTCGCCCATCTCGACCTGATGCGCGTCGCGGTAGTGGCGCTCGGCGGAGTACTCGCGGGTGAAGCCATAGCCACCGTGGATTTGCAGGGCGCGATCGGCCACCGCGCGCGCGGTCTCGACGGCAAATACGCGGGCCGCCGCGCCTTCGGCCTGGCCATCGGCGCCGCCGTCGATCGTGGCCGCGGCGCGGCGGACGAGCAGCCGCGCCGCGTCCAACTCGGCGGCCGAGTCGGCGATCATCCACTGAATCGCCTGGAACTCGGCGATCGCCTTGCCGAACTGCTTGCGCTCGGTGGCATAGCGCGTGCCGGCTTCGAGCGCGGCCCGCGCGATGCCGACGGCGATCGCCGCCCGCCCGACGCGCGCGGTGGGCATGATGGCCGCTTCGTCCAGCAGCGCTTCGCCGGGCTCGCCCACGCGGCGCTCGTCGGTCAGCACCAGCCCCTCGACGATCAGCTCGCCGTGGCCCGCGGTGTCGAGGCCCAGCGTGCCGGTCGGCCGGGCCTGCCACTCATCGCCCTCGAGCACAAACGCGGTCGCCTTGTTGGGCCCGGTCGCGGCCACGACGATGCCCATATCGGCGTCCTTGACCCGCGGCACCGCGCCCAGCGAGCCGTGCAGGCGCCAGCGGCCGCGATTGAACTCGGCACCGGCGGTCAGGTGGCCCGAGTCGACCGCGCCGCCGGCCCAGGTGCCGAGCGCCGCGCCCGAGGCGAGCCGCGGCACCCAATCCAGGGCCAGCGCGCGGTCGGCGCCGCTCAGCAAGTGCCCGATACACAAGGCGTTATGCGTCAGCAGCGTCACCGCCAGGCCCGCCTCGACGGCGGCGATCTCTTCCAGCGCGACCGTCAACGCGGTCACGCTCATGCCCGCGCCGCCGAGCTTCTCGGGCGCGCAGACGCCAAACAGGCCCAGCGCCGCCAGCGCGTCGAGCGTGTCGCGCGGCACGGCGCCCGTCTGCGCCCACGCCGCCGCGTGCGGCGCCAGCGAGCGCTGGGCCACGTCGCGGGCCATCTGCTGCAACATGCGGGCGTCGTCATCCAGGTCGAAGCGCACGGCGGCCTCCGTCATCGGTGCGGGGCAAAGACACCCGTTCGCGATCGCGCTGTCAACACCCTCTCCGACCCACGGTGACTTGAAGCGCGCCCTTCTTGCGACGAGGCATGGCCCCGTCGGCGGCGGCCCAAGTGAGCTATAGTCGCGGGGCATCGAATCGAACGGGGGACAAGCATGCGCAACTGGGGGATATGGGCGCTGGCGATGGCGCTGTGTTTGGGGTGCGATGATGGCGACGGCGCCGACGCTGACGGCGGCGCGGGCGGCGCGGGCGGCCAAGGCGGGCAGGGG
>JAGQJJ010000512.1 GCA_020430675.1 Myxococcales bacterium | reverse complement strand
CGCAGGCGCACCAGGGGCTCGGCCGCGTGCAGGGCCACCAGCGCATGCGGCGCCTCTTCGATCGTGGCCACGCCCAGCGTGCGGGCCAGGTGCGGATGGCGCAGGCCGCGCAGGCGATCGATGGCCGGCAGGCTCGCCGGCGGCACGCGATGGGCGAGGCAGATTCGATCAAGCCCCTCGCCGCCCGCGCGGAGGGCGATGAACGTGGGCACGCCGCCCCGTGGCGCCACCTCGCGCAGCAACGCGCTCATGGACGGCTCCGGCGAGCAGGCGGCGGGCAGGATGGGGTGAAGCGGTGGACGAGCACGGCGCGATTCTGCGGCAGCGGGCGCCATCGGACAAGCGGGCGCGACGCTTTGCGCGACGCCGCGCGCACGAACCGGTGGACGCGGCGACCTTTTGGCGCTATCGGTTCTGCCCCAGGCGCAGGGGAGGTGCCATGCGGTCCGGTCGAAGCGAGCAGCAGGCCCGAGCGGTGCACGGCGTGCACAGGCCATGGCCCCGCGCGCTGGTCCGGCTCGCGCTTGTCGCCCTCACCCTGCTCGCCTGCGGCCCCGAAGACGACGCCGACCTGCGCGGCTCGGTCGACGAGATCTACGACCTGACCTTCGTCGAGACGCGCGCCCGCCTCGACAACTCGGGCCTCTCGATTCAATACATCGCCGGCGACGGCCAGGTGCCGGTCGAGGTCCGCGTGCGGCGCCCGCCCGACGGCCCGGCGGTGATCGATCTGGCCCAGGACGGCGACGTGCTCGGCAGCCGCGACGGCATGCCGCTGCCCGCCCGCCGCCGCGGCGTGCTGGCGCTGACCGCGTTTGCCACCGAAGACGGGGCCGCGGTCATCGGCCACTTCGAAGCGCTGCTGAGCGCGGGCGAGCGCAGCTACACCCTCGAAGGCCGCTTCGACACCGTGCTGGAAGACCGCCGCCCGCCCGGACGTCGCTGACGCCAACGCGCCGCCGCCGGGTGGCCAGGAGGTCGCGCCATGTTGCGCCGCTTCATCAGCCCCGAAGTCGAAGCGCGCCTCGCGCAGCTCGACGTGCCCTTCAACCGCTACGGCCTCGACCCGCTCGGCATCTCGCACGACCACCTCGGCGCCTTCTTCACGCTGCTCGGCGCGCTGTACCGCCAGTACTTCCGCGTGACCACCGTCGGCATCGAGCAGGTACCGGCGACCGGCCGCGTCATGATCGTCGGCAACCACGCCGGCGGCCTGCCCACCGATGGCGCGATGGCCATCGCCTCGCTCTTCTTCGACCACGACCCCCCGCGCCTCGCGCACGGCATGGTCGAGAAGTTCGCCCAGGGCCTGCCCTTCCTCTCGTCGTGGTTCAGCCGCATCGGCCAGCTCACCGGCCTGCCCGAGCACGCCATCGCCATGCTCGAGCGCGAGCGGGCGCTGATGGTCTTCCCCGAAGGCGCGCGCGGCACCGGCAAGATGTACTGGGAGAAAGGCAAGCTGGTGCGCTTCGGCACCGGCTTCCTGCGCATCGCGCTGCAGACGGGCACGCCGATCGTGCCGTTTGCGTTTGTCGGCGGCGAAGAGGCCCTGCCCATCGTCTACCACGCCCGCTGGCCGGCGCGGCTGCTCAAGACGCCGTATTTCCCCATCACGCCCTATGGCCTGCCGGTGCCGCTGCCGGTGCCCTGCCGGCTGCATTACGGCGCGCCGATGCACTTTGAGGGCGATGGCAGTGAGCCCGACGAGGTGATCGACGCCTACGTCGAAGCGGTGCGCGAGCGCATCGAGGCGCTCTGGCAGGAAGGCAGCGCCGCGCGGGAGGGCCGGGCATGAAGGTGGTCATCACCGGCATCAGCGGCGCGCTCGCCCGCATGGTCGCCGCCCGCCTCGCCCGCACGGGGCACACCGTCATCGGCATCGACCGGCGCCCGTGGCCCGATCCGCCGGCCGGCGTCGAGATGCACGCGGTCGACGTGCTCAAGCGGCCGGCCGAAGACGTCTTCCGCACGCGCCACCCCGACGCGGTCATTCACATGGCCACCGTGACGTGGCAGACGGCGCGCCGCGACGAGCGCACGCGCATCAACCTGGGCGGCACGCAGGCGGTCTGGCAGTACTGCGCGCGCTACGGGGTCAAAGCGGCGCTTTTCATCGGCCGCCACACGGTCTACGGCGCCGCGCCCGACGCGCCGCTGTTCCGCACCGAAGACGAGCCGCTGCTCGCCGGCAGCACCTTCCCCAACCTGGCCGACCTGGTCGCCGCCGACCTGTATGCCGGCAACGCGCTCTGGCGCCTGCCCGACCTGCGCACCGCGGTCCTGCGCATGGCCTATACCCTGGGCCCCTCGCGCCGCGGCACGCTCGCCAGCTACCTCGCCGGCCCCCGCGTGCCGACCGTGCTCGGCTATGACCCGCTGTTCCAGTTCATGCACGAGGACGACGCCGTCAGCGCCATCGCGCTCGCGCTCGAGAAGCAGCTCCGCGGCGTCTTCAACGTCGCCGGCCCCCAAGCGGTGCCGCTCTCGCTGTTGTGCCACGCCACCGGCCGCACGGTCGTGCCCTTGCCCGCCCCCATCTTCCCCAGCGTGCTCGGCCGCTTCGGCTTCCCGCGCATGCCCCGGGCGTCGGTCAACCACATCAAGTACCCCATCGTGGTCGACGACCGCGCCTTCCGCGCCGCCACCGGCTTTGCGCCCAAGTTCGATGAAGGCCAGACGATGGAGAGCTTCCACTGGGCATGAAGGCGCTGGCCATCGCTGGCATGCTCGTCGCGTTCGGCGCCCAGGCCGAAGACGCTCCAGCGCCCTGCGCCGCCGTGGGCCTCGCCCCCGACGCCGTCGCCCGCCTCGCCCGCGGCTCGCAATGCCGCCTCGACCCAACCGCGGTCACCTGTCGCCCCGGCCTCACGCTCGCCGCCGACCAGCACGGCCCGCGCGACCTGTGCCTCGCCCGCGACGGCCGCCCCGTCGACCGCCCCCATTGCCTCGCCGCCCGAGCGCGGCTCTATCAACAGATCATCAGCTCGCGCCAGGTCCGGGTGGTCGAAAGCCGCGACGGCAGCGCCAGACCGCGGCTGGTCGAGATCCCCCACGTCGAGGCCGCCCGGGCCGAGATCCTGGTCGACCGCGAACCCCTCATCCGCTCCGGGCGCGACGCCTGTGTTTTCGCTCGGTTGCCGCGGGTGGTGCAGCAGGCGCCGAAGACGAAGGGGCCAGAGCGGCGGCGGCGCGGAACCACCGCGACACCTTTGGCGAGCCAATGAGTCGCTCGGCTGCGGACGGGCGCGTATCAGCGGTGGTAGGTTGATCGTCGTTCGTCCAAAAGGGAGGCGATCAGGATGCCCTCTGACTGGCGTGGACTGCGAGGCATGGCCCTGGCGCTCAGCCTCGCCGGCTGCAATGACACCGCGGCCGATGAGGACTTCCAGGGCGAGCTCATCGCCACCTTCCCATTCGAAATCGCCAACGCGGGCATGGGTCGCCAGCTCGACGTGCCGGTCGAGGTGCCCGAGGGGCTGCGCATCGCGCTGTTCTGGCAGGTCGGCGGGCTGCGGGGTCGCCCCGACGATGTGATCGAGCACCCATCCACGGGCATCGAACCGACCGGACGCGAGAACGTGATCACGCTGCGCGAGCCGCCGCCGAGCGAGGCGCTGGTCGACGGCGCGTGGGCCATCGCCCGCGTGGTGGCCTATCTCGACGCGGACGGCGACGATCGGAAGGGGCCCGATGAAGGCGTCTACAGCGATCTCGAAGCCTCGGTCCTGCTCTTTGCCCTGCGCGACCTCGACGCCGCCGCGTCGCCCACCGGCGCGCCCCTCGCCGCGGGTCTGCACCGGCAACGGCTGCCGATCGTGTGTGATCCAGCGACGCTGCCGACCCCGACCCCCGGCGAATGCGCCGTGCCCTTCGGGACCGAGTGCGTGGCCGACGAGACCGATTGCGGCCGCGGCGTCTGCTTCGAGCTCCGGTCCGGTGGGCCGACGCCCTCTTTTTCATGCGCCCTGCCCATCGAAGACGCCGGTGATTGCCACCCCGCCGACGCCGGGTTCCGCGCGCTTTGGGACGGCGACCCCAACCGCGTCACCGGCCAATACCTGCAACGCTGCGCCGCCGACCAAGACTGCCTG
>JAGQJJ010000511.1 GCA_020430675.1 Myxococcales bacterium | reverse complement strand
CGAGCCCTCATTGCGCGGGGCCTATCTGCTCGGCGCCGTGGGCTACGGCCTTGAGACTTATGACTACGATGTGCCCGGCCTCTCGCTCGGCGAAGACACCGAAGACATGCTGCTGCTGCGGTTTGGCGTCGGCTTCTTTCTGGGCCACGGCGACGGCGAGATCGAGGTCTACTACGACCACCGCCATGATGACTTCGTGGGCGGCCTGGGCACCAAGAACATCGGCGGGGGCATCCCCGGCTATTTCGGCGGCAGCGCCTGGTACGCGCTGACCGAGACGTGGGCGGTCGACCTCGACCTGCGCGGCGGCTCGGCCCTGGTCGGCGGGCTGGGCGTGCGCTATCGCTACGACGGAGGCCAATGATGCGCGCGCTGCTCTTGCTGGTGCCGGCGCTGTTCGCCGGGTGCCTGCGCCCGGGTGAAGAGCAGGCCGATCTCGACCGCGAGGTCGGTCGCGCGTCGATCGCCGAGGCAAGCATCGCGGTCGACGGCGGCACCGCGGCGGTGCGCGCCTTGACGCCCGGCGCGATCACGCTTTGGGCCGGCGGGCCGACCATCGAGGCCGATCTGACGGTGGCCGAAGCCGGCCGCTGGACGCTGACGGTGCAAAATGCGTTGCCGGAAGGGCGGTTGACGGTTGACAGCGCCATGGTCGGCGCGCCCACCCTCGATGGGCCGACGAAGCTCATCTGGCAGCTCGATCTGGCCGCTGGCGCCCACCGGTTGCGTCTCGCTGCCGACGATGTCGATTCGCCCGGCGCTTTTCGCTTTGCGGTGCTCAGCGACATCCAGAGCGCCATCGACGAGGTGGAGCCGGTGATCGCCAGGCTCAATGCCGAAGAGGGCATCCGCTTCGTCGCCTCGACCGGCGACCTGACCGAGAACGGCGAGCCGGGCCAGCTCGACAAATACCAGCGCCTGTTCTCGGCGCTGAAGGTCCCCTTCTATGCCACGCCGGGCAACCATGAACGCGGCGAACCCCCGAAGGTCTGGCATGACTACTACGGTCGTGCCAATCACAGCTTCGTCTTCAAGGGCGCACGGCTGACCTTCATCGACAGCAGCTATGGCACGCTCGATCCCATCGTGCACGGCTGGCTTGATGACTGGCTGGCCGCCGCGCGAGATGGCACCCATCTGGTGTTCACCCATATCCCGCTGATCGACCCGGTCGGCGTGCGTGGCGGCGGCTGGCGCAGCCGCAAGGAGGCGGCCAAGACCACGGTTCGCCTCGCCCGCGGCGCCGTCGATGGCCTCTTCTTCGGCCATATCCACTCGTACTACGCCTTCAGCAAAGGCGGCATCCCCGCCTATATCAGCGGCGGCGGCGGCGCCCTGCCCGAGCGCCTCGATGGCATCGAGCGGCACTTCCTGACCGTCGACGTCGACGCCGACGGCGTGCAGCGCACGGCGATCGTACGGGTGGATTGACGCAATGCAAGTCGTCGAATGGGACAAGAACTGGCTGGGACAAGAACTGGCCGCCCCTTCATGAGGCAATGCGAGAGGCGATGGACCGCTACTTCGACTTCTTCAGCAAACTGGCGTCATTCGTGGATATCCGGCTCCTCCGGTTCGAGGATTTGAACCATTTCTTCTACTACTTCGAGCTTCTGTCCGACATTGAACGCGATAAGGGACAAGGATTCGGTGTTGCGCTGGAAGGCTATCTTCGCTCCTACCGCTTTGGCGGATGCCAGAAGTGCCTGCGATGGTATAGTGGCCTGCCTCCATCTCAGAGGATGGAACCACACCTGTCAATCGCGGGTCCGAAGCCTGTGCACAGCTTGCCGCCGTGAGAAACGACGCGAGCGAAGCATCTCAGTTCAACGACGGCGCAAACCCACATCTGGCCCAAGGAGCCGACCCTGGAACCGTGAAACGCGCCAACGACGACCCCTCGACTGACTGGCCGAGCCCCGCGGTTGCGGTCGCCGCGCAAAAAGTTCGCGCTGTCGCCCCGCCCGCGCGCCGCGTATGCTCGCCCGGCAGTCGCGGGGGCCCGGGCCGCCGACCGCGCCGCAAGATGCACGCGCGCCGCGCTGGCGGCGCGCGCCCGGCCGCAAAGGCGCGCTTCGATGAACGACACCGCCCTCAGCCCCCTGCGCCGCGCGCTGTGCCTCGCCGCGCTGGTCATCGCCGGCGAGGCCATCTTCGGCCTGCCCTTCATCATCGCGCGCGTCTTCCGCCCGACCCTGCTCGACGTCTTCGGCATCACCAACCTCGAGCTGGGCGGCGCGATGGCGGTCTATGGCGTGGCCGCCATCATCGCGTACTTTCCCGGCGGGCCCATAGCCGACCGCTTCCCCGCGCGGCGCCTCATGACCGCATCGCTGGTCTCGACCGCGCTCGGTGGGCTGTGGTTCGCCCAAATCCCTTCGCTGCGCGGCCTGCAGGTGCTCTACGCGCTGTGGGGCCTCACCACCATCCTCTTGTTCTGGGCCGCGTTGGTGCGCGCCACGCGCGAGTGGGGTCGCGCGGGCAGTCAGGGCACGGCGTATGGCTTGGTCGACAGCGGGCGCGGGCTCTTCGCGGCCGTGCTCGTCTCGGTGTGCGTGGCCTTGCTCGGCGCGCTGCTGCCCGATGACCCCGCGACGGCGACCCTCGCCGAGCGCACGGCGGCGCTGCGCACGGTCATCTACATCTTCGGCGGCATCACGCTGTTCGCGGGGGCGCTGATCTGGTTCATCCTGCCCGATGGCTCGCTGCGGCCGAATGACGCCGACGCCGCCGCCCGCGCGGTGCACTTCGCCGACGTCGGCCGCGTGGTCCGAAACCCGGCGGTCTGGCTGCAAGGCGTCATCGTGGTGGCCGCCTACGTCGGCTACAAAGGCATCGACGACCTCGGCCTCTATGCCCGCGATGCCTTCGGCTTCGACGACGTGAAAGCGGCGACGGTCGGCACGGTGGCCTTCTGGGTTCGCCCCGTCGCCGCCCTCGGCGCAGGCGTCGTCGGCGACCGCGTGGGCGCGGCGCCCACGATCATGCTCTGCTTTCTGTTGATGGCCGCCGGCTACGGCGTGTTTGCGCTCGACGTGCTCGATCCCACCGCGCCGTGGATGCTCTTCGCCGCCGTCGTGCCCACGGTCGCGTTTGTCTATTCGTTGCGCGGGCTGTACTTCGCCATCTTCGGCGACGCCGGCATCCCCACGGCGCTCACCGGCACCGCCGCGGGCCTCGTTTCGGTGGTGGGCTACACCCCCGACATCTTCATGGGACCGATGATGGGCTGGATGACCGACACCTGGCCGGGCGTGCTCGGCCATCGCGTGCTCTTTGGCACCGTCGCCGGCACCGCCCTGCTGGGCCTCGTCTGCACCGTGGCCTTCCGTCTGCTCACCCGAAAGCGCGCCGCCGCCTGATTTTCTGCACGGTGCGCCCCCAGCCGGGGTTGTGCCGGGCAGAGTCGACTGCGGAGCTTCGGATGATGCCTGACCCACGCCCGACTGCATTGTCTCGCGCACGCATCGCGTGCCACGATCGGCCGATGCGCGCTCGTCCCGAACGCGGCGGCCTGCCCCTTGCGCTGGCGCTCGCGCTGTTTGTCATGCCCCGCATCAGCCAGGCACTGCCCGACGGGGCCTGGGTCATCGCGATCGGCCAAAACCAGGGCGACGCCGACGAGGTGACGCTGCGGTTCGCCGAGCGCGACGCCGATCAGTTTGTCGAAGCGCTCAGCGAGGTCGGCGGGCTCGATCCGACCCGCGTGGTGCGCCTGCTCGGCACCGACGCTGATACCGTGCGCCGCGCGCTCGACCACGTGGCCACGCAGATGCGCGCCGCGGGCGAAGGCGGGGCCTTGCTGGTCTTCTACTCGGGCCATGCCGACGCCACCGCGCTGCATCTGGGCGGTTCGCACCTTCCGATGAGCGAGCTGACCCGCCGCGTCGAAGAAGCGCCGGGCGCGCTGCGGCTGCTGGTCATCGACGCCTGCCGCTCGGGCTCGGCCTCTCGGGTCAAGGGCATGAGCCCCCGCGAAGAGTTCAAGGTGGCGGTTGAGGACCGCGTCGAGGCCGAGGGGCTGGCGATCATCACCTCGTCGACCGCGGGCGAAGACAGTCAGGAGTCCGATAGCCTGCGCGGCTCCTTCTTCTCGCATCACCTGATCAACGGGC
>JAGQJJ010000510.1 GCA_020430675.1 Myxococcales bacterium | reverse complement strand
CCCCAGCCGACGGGCCACTTCCAATTCGACCGGGTCATTGCTGTAAAACCACAGGATATAGCCGGACTCAACCCAGCCCAGGATCTGGTCGGGATTGCGGAGCTGTTCGACCTGCACCCGGATGATCACGATGTCGTCCGCGGGCGCGTCGCCAGAGACGAAGTAGATCTTGTCTCGCTCGTCGCCAAAGCGTTCCCAGCCCGCGTCTATGCCCATGTTGTCGTCATCCGGATAGGGCTCATAGTGGGTGCGATAGATCGTCTGGAACTCGGGCGAGCCGATCAGAACGCCCAGGCTCTTGTCTCGGAATTGATCCACTGTGGGCCAACCGTCGAGCTTGACGGCCTCCCGCAAGGTGGCGCGCTCGCCCTGGACCATTCGCGGCAACACGTATCCGTCCCTCGTGAAGGCCGTCCCCTCAAGGCTCCACAAGAAGTGGCGCAGTGTCGCCTCGGCCGTTGGATGGGCGTCGATCAGCTCGATGCCCGGCGGGCGGAGGGGGTAGTGATCACGGGCCAGGCAGGCATTGGCGATGTCGAGGGCGCAGCTGTCGAGCAGTGAGAGCCGGGCGTCGCTCCATGGAGTACAGACGCTCAGCGAGTCAGGGTATCGTTCAAGCGCCTTGACGACCGGTGTGAGGTCGAAGCGCCAGTTCTCATCGAGGCCAGTCAAAGGGTAGGCATCGAAGTGAAAGGCACGCCAGCCGAGCCGAACGAGCTGCTCACCGAGCGCCGGACGGATGAATTCGTGGCCGGGCGCCATCAAGAGGGCTCGATCACTCCGGTGATAGCTCATCCACGCGCCACGCTGCTGGGTCTGGTTGAGTCGCAACGCTTGAGCGGGCGGCGGACGCAGATCAGCGTCGACGATGTGGGCGTCTTGTGCGAGTGCCATGTCAGGGGGCACCGGAGGAGGCCGAGCGGCGTCGGGTGGTGACGGCCAGGCGTCTTCTTCAGGTGGCGCGGCATCGGGCATCGAACCTTGGTCGCTCTCGCCTGGATCACACGCCGAACAGCAAGCGACCACCAAGATGAGGCGGGCGAGGACTGTCTTCACGACTGCTCCTTTATCGCTCCTGCCACGGATGTTGTTTTTGTGGCCTACTGACTAGGGACGCAGAGGGCCGATCTGTCCTGACTTTAATGCTGATGCGGGTTTGGCCGTAGGCGGAGGCGCGGCAGGGATGGGCTACTGACAGCCGGAGCGCCCCGATGAGTCCAGCCGACCCATGCGACTGATGAGCCTGACCCGAACCTGGGCATCTGGCTCGTCGGCGAGCGCCATCACATCGGCCGGCTCGCCGAGCAGACCGGCCCGCCAGCGGAGCCAGTCGCTCTGGGACAAGGACCATCGCATGGTGAGATCAATGCAAGCAGCGCCCACCGGGTCCGCGGCCGAGTCCGTACCCACCCAACGAAGCTCGATGGGGGGTGGCACAGCTTCCGGCTGTTCGGGGGCGCCGCCTGCGATCCGCCTCTGACACGCGGCGGGGTCCGATGGCAACTTGCACGCACCGGCCATCTGCCATCGAGGGGCGCCCTCGCGCCACAGCGCTTCAGTGCCCGGCACCGCAACGGGCCCGACTTCGGTGAGGCCCGAATCGTCAACCAAGGCGAGCACACCGCCTTCGCCGAAGAATCTGTCCGACAACGCCGCTTCCAGCGCCGCGGTCTCAGCCGGGTCGCTGGTGGGCAGGTCAAAAGCGACCTGCTCGGCGACGCGAAGGACCGAAGGCGCGACGCGCCGGGCCACCGACTCCATGGCCGGAAACTCGTCACCCGCCGCCGCGAAGTCCTCGGCCGGCAAGCTCGCGTCGAAGGGCAGGGGCCCGGTGATGGCATCGCCGGGCGCGGTGGCCGCACAGCGGAAGCCGATATGAGGCACCGGCGCATTCGGGAAGAACCACTGTCGGGTTGACATGCGCTCAGCGCCGAGTTCACTGCCGAAGCCGCCGCCTCGCACCACGCGCGGCCCGTCATCGAAGCCGAGCTGCACCGGGTTGAGCGCGATCTCGCGCAGCGTGGCGATGCCGTTCTGGTCGCAGGCGACGCCGGGCAGTGCGCAGCGCTCGACGTATCGGTCGAAGAGCCACTCCGCCAGGTTGCCGGTGATGTGGTGGATGGGCTGCAGCGGGGCGGTGACCCGCGTTGGATCGGCGACCAGCATGCCCGCGATGATGAGTCCGCGCCGCGTCCGGACGTCGAGCGGTTCGGAAGCGACGCGGGGCAGGACCGCGGGGCCGTCGGCAAAGCCATCAAACGCGGTGCTGGGCACTTCGTTGTCGTAGCTCACCGGGCGCTCGTCGGGGCCGGGCGCGTGCGTGGGGTCGAAGCCGCGACCGAGGGCCTCGACGCGCGCCCATTCGGCCTCGGTGGGCAGGCGCTTGCCCGTCCACCTGCAGTAGGCCTGGGCCTCAAACCAGGTGACGCCGGCGATCGGTCGCAGCGCCTCTTCCGTGGGCACCGCGCAACGCGGATCAGCGTGGCCGGGCGCGCATTTGCCGATGGCGCGCAGGTAGGCGGCAAACGCGCGCCGGGGCACCTCGTACCGGTCGATCCAGAAGTCGTAGTTGAGCGCGACCTGATAGGGCTCGCCGCTCTCGTTCAGCGTGATGCCGAGCGCGACCGCGGTGGGTGGGCAATCGACCGATGGCGCGGCGCCATTGCAGGCGGCCTGCGCCGCGTTGGGCACAAACGCCATGCACGCGGGGCCATCATCACTCAGGCCGCTCGCGTCGTCATCGACGCCGTCAAAACAGCGGTCGCCGGGCTCGCCGCGGGCCCCAGGCCACGCCTGCGAGACCTGCGGGTCGGCCGCGCAGACGAAGTCGGCCTCGTTGGGCCCTTGGGCGGCGCAGACGGTGGCGCGGCCATCGGGCAGGGGTCCGCAGGTCAGGCCGTCCGCGCCGCAGGCGACGCGGGTCGTCAGCGCCAGGCCGTCAGCCTCGTCGGCGACGCCATCGCAGTCGTCGTCGGTGAGGTTGAAGGCCAGTTCAACGCCGCCGCAGCGCAGGCAGCTCTCGACCGACGCGCCGTGGCACTCACAGCCGTTCTTGGGGTCGCCGTCGACGTCGAAGTAGTTGCGGGCGCAGACCGGCACCGTGCACTGACCGGCCTGGCAGGCCGGAGCGCCGCCAAGGGTCGGGCAGACCTTGCCGCATTCGCCGCAGTTCTGCGGGTCGATGTCGAGGTCGGTGAGGAGGTGAGGTTCGACGCAGGTTGGGCCCTCGACCACCTCGCCGCAGCTGAGGGTGAGGGCGGCCAGGACGATGAGGGCGGCACCCGCGCACCGAAGGAGCGAATACCCCGGATCGACGAGTTGGCGGGACGTTGCGTTCACGTCCATGGCCTCATCCTCCCCTTTCACGATGGGTGCAATCTTGCACGGCGGCTCCCCGGAACTGCTGACACGATGGTTAGCCTCTGCTGCCAACGCATGCAACTTCGAACTGAGCCCGGACCGTGAAAATCGGTCGCTGCGCGCCAGACCGCGCGTCGTTGCTGCCAATTATCGCCCGTAGAGGGCCTCGCGGACCGAGGCGTGCACGTCGGGCTGGAGGGCGCGCAATCCGTCGATCAGCGCCTTGAGGTCGCGGCGGCGGCTGTCGGGGTAGCCGTCGCAGACCGGGCAGGCGATCGGCGCGAGGCCGTGGCGCTGCGTCCAGGCGACGATGCGGGCCTCTTCGACCAGCAGCAGGGGGCGGATCGTGGTCACCGGCAGGTCGCGTGCGGGCGTCGCCGGCTTGAGCGGATCGAGGCGGCGGCCGTAGAGAAGGTTGAGCAGGAAGGTCTCGACCGCGTCGTCGAGGTGGTGGCCGAGCGCGAGCTTGTTGAAGCCGTGTTCGGCGCACCAGCGGTTGAGGATGCCGCGGCGCATGCGGCCGCAGAGCGCGCAGGGGATCTGGCCGGGTCGCAGCTGAGCTTCGACGACCGACCAGGTGTCGCGCGAGATGACGGTGCAGTCGAAGCCGAGGCGGGCGAGCGCGGCGTTGAACTCGGCGCGCGCGAAGCCGGGCTGGTGCTGGTCGAGGTGGATGAGGGCGCAGGTGAAGTTGAGATCGCCGCGGCGGGCGCGGGCGCGCAGCGTGGTGGCGAGCAGCCGCGAGTCCTTGCCGCCCG
>JAGQJJ010000509.1 GCA_020430675.1 Myxococcales bacterium | reverse complement strand
GCGCGCTTCCGGCCCGCCCGGCTGGTGCTCGTCGAGCGCTCCGAGTCGCCCCTGTTCGAGCTCGAGCGCGAGCTCGCGCGCCTCGCGCCCGACGTGGGGCTGGCGCCGTGCCTCGTGGACGTGACCGACCGCGCGGCGCTCGCGGCGGTGATCGAAGCCGAGGCGCCGCCGATTCACGCGGTCGTGCACGCGGCCGGGGTGCTCGATGACGGCATCCTGCTGCAACACGACCGCGCGCGTCTGGCGCGAGTCCTTGGGCCCAAGATCGACGGCGCGCGCCACCTCGACGCGCTGCTCGGCGACCGGCCGCTGGCGTTCTTTGCGCTGTACGCCTCGACCGCCGGCGTGCTCGGCTCGCCCGGGCAAGGGGCTTACGCGGCGGCCAACGCCTGGCTCGACGCCTTCGCCGCGCGGCGTCGGGCCGAGGGCCGGCCGATGGTCAGCCTCGATTGGGGGCCCTGGGCCGCGGTCGGCATGGCGGCGTCGCGCGAATCGGCCCGCCGCTCGGCGCGCGCGGCGTTGGGGCTGGCGCTCATCCCGCCCGAAGCGGGCCTCGATGCGCTGGCGCGCGCGCTGGTCGGCGCGGCGACCCAGACGGTGGTGCTCGGCCCCGGGCAAGGCCCGCTGGCGGGCGATGATCCGTTCAGCCGCGCCCTTGGCGGCGCTGCACATGCACCGACGCCGCCACCGACTGACGATGCCCGCCCACTCACCGCGCGCGTCGAGGCGGTCATCGCCGCGGTGCTCGGGCTGCCGGCGGGTGAACGCATCGATCCGCAGCAGCCGCTCAGCGGGCTGGGCCTCGATTCGTTGATGGCCATCGAAGCGCGCAACCGCCTCGCCGCGGTGATCGGCCGCGCGCTGCCGGCGACGCTGCTCTTTGATCAGCCCACGCTGGCGGCGCTCATCGCAGCGCTGCGGGCCGACGCGCCGGTCGAAGCGGCGCCGCGGGTCGTGCGCGCGTCGAACGAGCCGATCGCGATTGTGGGCATCGGCCTGCGCCTGCCCGGCGGCGCGCGCACGCCGGAAGACTGGTGGCAGAAGCTCGTGCGCGGCGAATGCGCCATCGGCGAGGTGCCGGCCGATCGCTTCGACATCAACGCCTGGTACGACCCCGACCCCGACGCGCCCGGCCGCACGCGCGCCCGGCACGGCGGCTTCATCGACGCCATCGACCAGTTCGACGCCCCGGCCTTTGGCATCAGCGCGACCGAAGCGCGCAGCATGGATCCGCAGCAACGCCTGCTGCTCGAAGTGAGCGTCGAGGCCCTCGAACGCGCCGGCCTGCCGCCCGCCTCGCTGGTGGGCAGCGCGACCGGCGTCTTCCTCGGCATCTGCCTGAGCGACTACGCGCTGCTCGAGCTGAACGCGCCCGACCCGCGCCATATCACGCCCTACTCGGGCCCCGGCGGCGTGCTCTGGGGCAGCAACGCGCTGCTCGGCGTCATCAACATCATCTTGAAGGACGACACCGATCTCGACGGCCTCTACGTGCTGGCCGGCGGCGGCTCGGGCCCGGGCGCGCAAGAGGCGGTCAAGGCGCATGTGGCCTGGGGCGGGCGCTTCTTCGAAGACAAGGTGCGGCTCTACACCGCGGCCGACTTCTACAGCGATCGAGGCGCCGAGCTTGAGGTCGACGTGCGCAAGATCCTGGGCGTGCTGCCCGAGCCCGCGCTCGACGGCAAGACGATCTACGAGCCGAAGACCGGGCTGACCGACTTCAACAGCCGCGATTGGTGGGCCTCGCACACGCTGGTGCTGGAGCTGTTCGATACGGTCACGCTCGACTGGTTCTTGCAGTTCGAGACCGATTACCGCCAGATCGCGACCGGCGGCGCGCTGCTCTCGGGCGACCGCATCATCAACCGCGAGCTGGCGATCGCCAAAGAGGCCAACGTCGAGACCAAGGGGCAGGACGCGGTGCAGGTGGTCGGCCTCAACTGGCGCGACCGCTTCATCAACGACCGCCTGGGCCTGAGCGCGCGGTTGTACGGCGTGCGCTTCCAGGTGCAGGAGGATCCGTTCTGGGCCTTCCCGCCCCGCTATATCCCCGGGGTGGCGCCGCTGGAAGAGGGCGTGGTCATCTCGCTGCGCATCGACGAGCTGTACCGCTACGGCCTGAACCTGGACGCCGACGTCGACCTGGGCGAGCAGAAGCTGATCCTGGGCTTCGAGGGCTTCGGCGAGCGCATGCGCGGGGCCTATCGCGGCGACAAGCTGCGCCAGCGCATCTGGCTGCCGGCGTTTGGCGAGCGGCCCTCGCCCGACGCGCCGATCCCCGACGAGGCCATCTTCGGGCCCGACAACTGCCCGCCCAACGGCCGCCGCGTGGTGCGCGTGCCCGGCGGCGAGGTGGCGGCCACGTTCTCGGACGGCTGCCGCTTCGAGGAGCAGTTTGTCAAAGACACCGACCGCCTGGTCGGCGCCTTCTATCTGAGCGACGAGTGGCGCCCGGTGCGCACCCTGGCGATTCAGCCCGGCTTCCGGTTGCAGATCTCGGACGCCTACGACCCGGTGCCGCTTTTTGGCGGCGCGCTGGTCTGGAACCTGGTCGACCGCGTCTTCCTCAAGCTCAACTACACCATGGGTTTCCGCCCGCCGGCCTACGACTCGACGCGCATCGAGGAGCTGTCGGTCAGCACCGTCAGCTATGAGTCGGGTGATGACATCAAGGTCGAGCGCTCGCGGGCGGGCGAGGTCGAGCTGAACGCGGTGTTGTTCGAAGACGCCGGGCCGCTGCGCCGCATCTATCTGCGCGCCGACTACGGCTACACCATCTTGAGCGACGTCATCCGCAACGTGAGCGGCCAGTTCGCCAACTCGGGCGAGCGCGAGCTGCACTCGGTCGAGATGCTGGCCCGCGCCGAGTTCAAGGGCGACCACGAGCTGTGGCTGGGCGGGCACTTCGTCCGCGCCGAGGACTCGGTCTTCGGGCCGGTGCGCAACTTCCCGAACTTCGCCTTCACCGGTGGCGCGCGCAGCCGGGTGGTCGGGCCGCTGGAGCTGTCGGCGCTGGTCACGGTGATCGGACCGCAGGAAGACCTGACCCGACCGGCGACGGCGGTGAACTTCCCGCCCGGCTCGCAGTTTGTACAGGCCGAGCCGAGCGACATCGCGGTCGAGGCGATCGACACCTCGGTCACCGTGCGCTTCGGAGTGCGGCTGCTCGATCTGTGGGAGGACCGCCTGGAGCTGTCGGCGTTTGTCTACAACGCGCTCGACGAGCATCGACGCGACCCAGACTTCTTCTTCGATGACCGGGTGCTCTCGCGGCCGCAATCGCGGCCGGGCTGGAGCGCCGCCGGTCAAGCGAGCGTGAGGTTCTGATGCGCCGCCTCGCTCCTCTCTCGGCGCTGCTGCCGCTTCTGGTCTTCGGCGGCTCGGCGTGCATCGACGTGTACCGCGGGGCCATCGTGCAGATGAACATCGGGCGCGATTCGCTGCCGCAAAGCGGCGATGACGACCACTACGAGCTGTTTGCGCTCATCAACGGCGGGCCGGTCTCGATCGGGCGCTTCAAGGTGCTGCACAGCATTGATGATTGCGGCGCCGATCCGCAGCTCACGTCCGAGATTCGGCTGGTGCAGCGGTACGACGGGCCCGGCGACCAACTGGTCGACCTGTGCGTCGACGATCGGCGCCTGGGCACGCTCGACACGGTGAACCTGGCGGCCGGCCAGCTCATCGGCGGGGTGCGCCTCAATACCGGGGTCGATCTGAGCGATGTGGAGCGCGTCTTCATCAACCGCGAGCCCGATGACGACCCGACCGAGGGGCCCGGCGCGCCGGTGCTGGCCGCCAATATGGGCCCCGAGGTGGCGCCCTATGATCTCGACTGCGGCACCAACAACCCCACCGAGCGGCGCGGGGTGCTGCGCGGCGTCTTCGTGCGCGCGCCCGAGACCACCGAATGCGGCGGCCTTTTGGGGCGCATCGCGATCGTACCCGCCGAAGACGAAACCCTTTTCTGAGGACGACGCCATGCTTCGCCGGCTCTCGATTTCGATGCTGCCCATGGCGCTTGCGTTCGGCTGCGACACTCTGGAGTGCGGCGACAATACCCACCGCGACGGCGACCTGTGCGTGGCCAACGCGCCGGTGGCCTGTGGCGAGGGCACGGTGCTGCGC
>JAGQJJ010000508.1 GCA_020430675.1 Myxococcales bacterium | reverse complement strand
CAGGAAGAGCTCGCCGAGCGCGTCGCGTATGCGGGGCTCTTTGCGGTGGCGCGCATGGCGACGGTGATCGGCCCATCGCTGCGGTCGGCGACGCGGCTGTTGCAGACGAGCTATTTCCACGCGCTGCGGCGGCGGGGGCAGCCGGTCAAGGGCATCGCCGAGAAGCTGGAGATCAGCGCGCGGCAGGCGGCGAATCTGTCGAAGGCGCTCAAGGAGACCTTCCTCGACGCCGAGCGGGCGGTCTCGCTGCCCCGGCGCATCGAGTTCCTCATCTGGGCGGAGCCGCTCGGCGAGGGGCGCATCCGGCAGGCGCTGGGCGACGTGCCCGGCGAGGACGTGCGGGCGGCGCTCGATCAGCTCATCGCCGAGGGGCGCGTCGAAGCGCAGCCGGGGCGCACGCCGACCTATGCGGCGCTGCGGCCCGAGTCGCGGCTGCCGCGCGACACCTGGCTGGCCCGGGTCGACGCGCTGGAGCACCTGCTGGCCAATGTGGGCGATGCGATCTTCGCGCGGTTCTTCCGCGGCGATGCGCGCGCGTTTGCCCGCACGGTGAGCCTGCGGGTGCGCCGCGAAGATGAAGCGGCGCTGCGCGCGCTCTACGAGGACGTGCTCTGGCCGGCGCTCGCCGAGCTGGACGCGCGGGCCCGGGATGACGCCGGCGCGGCCCAGATCAACCTCTCTGTCGTCTATGCCCCTCGCGAGTACGTCGAGGGCCAGCATGAGGAGCAGTCATGAGCCACCGCATCCGCGTCGGGCTTTGCCCGCTTGTCGCTTTGTTTGCCGTCGCCTGCATCGAAGACGAGGCCGCGCCCGGCTGCCCCGGGGATGGGGTCGAGTCGGGCGACTTCTGCGTGTACCGCCAGGGCATTCAGGAGACCGGGTTCCGCTGCCCAGATCATCGCCCGGTGCGCTATGCCGAGGGGCCGAACGGGTGGGCGCCGGCCGCGCCCGAGCCGCCGGCGGGGCAGCCGTTTGTCTGCGGCGAGGCCGAGGCGCCGCCCGAGCGGGTGGCGGCGGCGTTTGCCGCGGTGGGCGAGCCCGCGGCCGATCTGGGGCCCGACGCGGGGGCGGATCTCGGTGCGCCCGACGCATCGGTGGGCCCCGGCGCGTGCCTGCAGGTTGCGCCGGCGGTGCTCGACTTCGGCGCGGTCGCGGTGGGCGAGACGGCCATGCTGCAAGCGCAGGTGCTGAATGCCTGCGACCATGTGGTGCGGCTGACCGAGGAGGTGTTGGAGCCCGACACCGCTCTGTCGTTCATGCTGGGCCCGGAGCTGCCCCTGGCGCCGGTCGAAGCGCGGGGGTCGGTGTGGCTGGCGGTGTCGTTCACGCCGTTTGATGACACTCCGGTCAACGGCACCTGGCGCATCGCCGCTGAGAATGGCCAGGTGCTGCGGGTCGCGCTGGTCGGGCGCGGCCATACGGTGGCGCAGACGCTGTTCCGGCTGCGCATCAACAATGACATCCCCGAGTCGATCTACGCGCAAATCGCGCTCGACGGCGCGCGGGCGCCTTGGGTGACGGTCACCCATGAGGGCGCCGAGATCTGGATGGGCGAGCGCTGTGCGCTGCAACGCTGCGGGCAGCCCGACCCGGTCTGCGCGCTGAGCGGGCCCATGGTCCGGGACGTGACCGAGGGCGACTTCCAGGGCGAGATCACCTTCGCGTGGGACGGCACGATGAGCGAAGTGGATGCGGTGGCGAACTGCGAGAACATCCTGCCCGCGCCCCCCGGGGCCTATGTGGCGCGCTTCTGTTATGGCTTTCAGGCGGATTTTGCCAGCGAAGACGACGCCGGGCAGCGCGACCGCGCGGGCACGGTCGCCAACCCGCAATGCCACGACGTGGCGTTCACCCTGCCCGACGATGAGGTGGTGGAGTACGCCCTCGAAGGGGGCTGAGCGCCGGTGGTCGTGCCGATCTGCCGGTTCGGTTGCCCGCGAGGGCGTGGCTCAGTAGCCTGCCGGCCGTGTCTTCCCGGGTGAGCGAGACGATCGACCAGGCGAGCGTGGGGCGGGTGTGCCTCTCGCTGTTGCACTTCAGCGATGTCTACGAGCTCAAGACCCTGGGCGGCATTTGCCTGGCGCGCGTCGCGGGTTTGCGGCGCCAGCTTGCGGATCGCGGGGCGCCGGCGCTGGTCACCTTCGGGGGCGATCTGCTGGGGCCGTCGCCGCTGAGCGAGGCCCTCGTGCACGGCACGCCGCTCGCCGGGCGGCAGATGGTGGCCACGCTCAACGCGATCGGGGTGGACTGCGCGGTGCTGGGCGATCGCGAGCTCTCGGGATACGACGAGGCCACCGTTCAGCCGCGCGCGGCGCGTTGGATGGCCTGCCAGGCGGCTTCGACGTGGCGCGCTTCGGTGTAGGTGCCGCCGATGCAGAGGCGCAGCGTCAGCCGGTCATCGATGCGGGTATGGGTCAGGTAGGCCGCGCCCGAGCCGTTGACGCGGTCGAGGATGCGCTGGTTGACCGCGTCGCCGCCTCGATGGCGGAAGCAGACCAGGTTCAACGGCGCGGGCGTCGCCAGTTCGAAGTCGTCGGTCGCCTGTACGTTGGCCGCAAATTGCTGGGCCACGGCGATATGCGTGCCGATGTGCTTCCGCAGCCCGAGCACGCCGTAGTGGCGCATGACAAACCAGAGCTTCAACGCCCGGAAGCGCCGGCCGAGCGGGATGTGCCAGTCGCGGTAGTCGATGACCTTGCCCGACTCGGTGGCCGCGTTGCGCAGGTACTCGGGCAGCACGCTCAAGGTGCGGACCAGGGCCGCCCGGTCGCGGACGTAGTAGGCGTCGCAGTCGAAGTTGGTGAACATCCACTTGTGGGGGTTCATGCAATAGCTGTCGGCCAGCTCGACGCCGTCGTGAATCCAGCGGTGCTCGGGGCAGACGGCGGCGGTGCCGGCGTGGGCGGCGTCGACGTGCAGCCAGATGCCCTCGGCGTTGCAGATCGCGCCGAGCGCGCGCACCGGGTCGATGGCGTGGGAAGAGGTGGTGCCCACGGTGGCGACCACGGCGCAGGGGGTGTGGCCGGCCGCCCGATCGGCGGCGATGGCCGCTTTGAGCGCCGCCGGGTCGAGCGCGCCGCGGGCGTCGGAGGGCACCAGGCGGAGCTGATCCTTGCCCAGACCGGCGATGCGGACCGCCTTCTCGATCGAAGAGTGCGTCTGGTCGGAGGCATAGACGCAGAGCTTGCCTTCGACGCCCGCCCGGTCGCTGCGCCAGTTTGTGGCCCGCTCGCGCGCGGTCAGGATGGCGCAGAGGGTGGCGCTCGACGCGGTGTCCTGGATGACGCCGCCGCCGGGCCCGGTGGAGCGGAAGACCTCGGGCAGGCCGAGCAGCTCGGCCAGCCAGTCCATCATGACCGTCTCAACCTCGGTGCAGGCCGGGCTGGTGGCCCAGAGCATGCCCTGCACGCCGATGCCCGCCGAGAGCAGCTCGGCCAGGATCGAGGGGCCCGAGGCGTTGGAGTTGAAGAAGGCGAAGAAGCTCGGGTGCTGCCAATGCGTGATGCCGGGCATCACGATGCGCTCGAGGTCGGCGAGCATGGCTGAGAACGGTTCGCCCTGCGCGGGGGGGTGCGCGGGCAGCGCGGCGGCGACGGCGCCGGGCTTGATCGTCGAGAGCACGGGGCGCGTCTCGATCTTCTCAAGGTAGTCGGCGATCCAGTCGATGGCGGCGTAGCCCGCGGCGCGAAACTCGGCCGGGGACATATGAGCGCCGGGGGCGGGCGGGGTGTCGGAGTTCATCGGACCTTCATCGCAGAGGAGGCTTTGGCGGCGGCAGTGTAGCCGAGCCGCCGATGATTCGGGAGGTACGCGCGGCGCGGATTAGCGGGCGGCTTCGGCACCGGCCGCCGACTCCAACGAGTCGAGGTGTCGCAGGATGCGCCGCTCGACCTCGGCGACGACCTCGGGCGCGGCCCGGCCGGCGAGCGCGGCTTTGAGGCGCTGGCGGATGATGGGCGGCGGATAGGCCACCGGCAGGGCGCGGATGAGGGCCCGCGCCCGCTCGGGGTCGGCATGCGGGCCGCGCAGCCGGTACGAGGCGGGCATCACGCCGCCGCAGACGAAGTGGTAGAGGAAGGCCGGGTCGTCGAGGTCGTCTTCGAGCTGCGGCGCGCACCCGATCAGCTCG
>JAGQJJ010000050.1 GCA_020430675.1 Myxococcales bacterium | reverse complement strand
CGATGGGGTCGACAATGACGGCGACGGCCGCATCGACTTCCCCAACGAGCCGGGTTGCGATGCCATCGAAGATGACGACGAGACCGACCCGGAGGTGCTGCCGCAATGCAGCGACGGCATCGACAATGACTTCGATGGGTTTGCGGATTTCCCCGCCGATGGGGACTGCGTCTCGGCGGCCGATCCCGAAGAGGCGCGGCCACCGGCCTGTCGCGACGGGCTCGACAACGACGGCGACGGGCGCATCGATCTGGCCGATCCGGGCTGCCGGGGCGACCCCGATTATTTCAGCGAGTTCAACACCGCCGCCTGCCGCGACCGGCTCGACAACGATGAAGACGGCGCGACCGACTTCCCCGATGACCCGGGCTGCACCGCGCCGACCGACGAAGACGAGACCGATCCGGCCGAGCCACCGGCCTGCCATAACGGCGTCGATGATGATGGCGACGGGCTGACCGATTACCCCGAAGACGCCGAGAGCTGCCTGTTTGCCGCCGATGAGAGCGAAGACGACCCGTGCGCGCGGCTGGTGACCCGCGAGATCACCGGCCTCGACCGCACGCGCGGCAACTCCGATGATGCGACCAACGACTTCAACCCGAGCTGCCGGGCGCCCACGGGTCCCGAAGACGTGCTGCTCTGGCGCGTGGCGGCCGATCGACCGCTCGACGGGCTCATCCTCGACACCGCCGAGAGCGACATCGACACCGTGCTCTCGGTGCGCGACGCCTGCCCGGCGGCCAACGAGCTGGCCTGCGATGACAACAGCGGCCAGGGCGCCGACTCGCATATCGAGCTGGGCCCGCAGGCACCGGGCACCGAGCTGTTGATCTTTGTCGACTCGATCCCCGGCCCCGGCGGCATCTGGCGGTTGCGCATGAACCCGCTGCTCGCCCAGGGCGCCAATTGCGCCGGCCCGGGCACTTGGGAATGCGGCCCTGGCATGGCCTGCGTCGTGGGGCCTGGCGGATCGTTTTGCACCCGGGCGGTCTGCGATAACGGGCGCGACGACGACGGCGACGGGCGCGTCGACTTCCCCGCCGATCCGGGCTGCGCCAGCGCGGCCGACGAAGATGAGACCGACCCGCCGGTGCCGCCGCAATGCGCCAACGGCGTCGACGACGATGAAGACGGGCTGGTCGACTTCCCCAACGACCCGCGCTGCGGCAGCGCCGCCGATGACTCGGAGGGGCCCGATTGCGCCAATGGCATCGATGATGATGGCGATGGCTCGATCGACTACGACCGCGACGGCGATGGCCTGCGCGGCCCCGGCGCCGACCCGCAATGCGCCTGCGCCGCCGATGAGACCGAGCTGGCCGAGCCGGCCTGCGCCGATGGCTGCGACAACGACGCCGACGGCTTCATCGACCTCGACGACCCGGGCTGCCAGGGCGATCCGACGCGCAACAGCGAGTTCAACCTGCCGGCCTGCCGCGACGGGCTCGACAACGACGGCGACGGCTACGTCGACTATCCGCTCGATCCTGGCTGCAATTACCGCGATGACCTCGACGAGACCGACCCGCCCGAGCCGCCGGCGTGTGCCAACGAGGTCGATGATGATGAGGACGGCTTCATCGACTATTTCGGCGCCGACGACGGTTGCGTGGCTGCGGCGGACCCCGACGAGCGGCGGGCGTGCGAGCAGCCACTGCCGGTCTGGCCCGAGCTGGTCCAGCTCGACGGCACCACCCGCAGCGAGCTGCCGGAGCACACCGGCGAATGCGGCGGCTCGGCCAACGCGCCCGACGCGATGTTTGTCGTCTTGGTGCCCTACCCCGCGGTGGTGGTGGCCGAGACCATCGGCGCAGGCTTCGATTCGGTGCTCTATGCCCGCACCGACTGCGAACCCGTGGTCTGCGCGAGCGACGAGCCCGACTGCCCGGACGTGCAGGAGACCGAGATCGCCTGCGACAACAACCCGGGAGGTCCGCTCAGCCGGATCGAGTTCGACTGGCCGGGCGGCCCCATCTTCCTGGTGCTCGACGGCACCGGCACCGAGGCCGGCGTCTACCACCTGCGCGTCAACGCCACCTACCCGGCCGGCGGGCGCTGCGGCCCCGAGGGCCACGTCTACGCGCTCTGCGAGACGGGCTTCGAGTGTCGGCCCGACGCCGAAGGCGTGCCGACCTGCCAGGCCCTCTGATGGCCGGCCCGCGCAAATACATTGCCGTCGCCGGCAATATCGGCGCCGGCAAGTCGACGCTGGTCGACTTTCTGCGCTACCGCTTTGATCTGACGCCGTTTCACGAGCCGAACGCCGACAACCCCTTCCTGCCCGCCTTCTACGCCGACATGAAGCGGTGGTCGTTCCACAGCCAGATCTTCTTCCTCACGCACAAGTTCCGAATTCACCAGGAGCTCACCAACCACCCGGGCACGGTGGTGCAGGACCGCACCATCTACGAAGACGCCGAGGTCTTCGCCGAGAACCTGTACCGCACCGGCCGGCTGACCAAGGACGAGCACGCGGCCTATCGCGAGCTGTACGAAGCCATCGTGCGCACGCTGCGGCCGCCCGATCTGATGATCTACCTGCGCGCTGAGGTACGCACCGTGCGGCGGCGCATCCGGCTGCGCGGGCGCCCCGAAGAGCAGGCGATTCCGCTGCGCTACATCCAGCGGCTGCACGCCCTGTACGAAGAGTGGTTCGATCGCTACGACCGCTCGCCAACGCTTGTCATCCCCGTCGACCGGCTCGATTACGTGCAGGATCTGATCGCCCGCATCGAGATCATCGAGACCATCGAACAGTATCTGTGATCGCCGCGATTGCCCATTGACGGCCCGGCCGGCGACGACTAGGCTCAACCTTGACGTTGACGTCAACGTTAGAGTTAAGCGTGTCGCAGACCAAAGAACAGATGACGATCGGCCAGCTCGCCAAGCGCGTCGACAAGACGCCGCGCGCGCTGCGGCTGTACGAAGAGATGGGCCTGATCGTGCCGGCCGGCCGCAGCGAAGGCGGCTTTCGGCTCTATGGTGAAGACGCGCTCGCCCGCTTGCAGTGGATCCTGGAGCTGGTGGAGCTGGGTCTGCCGCTCGCCGAGATTCAGAACATGCTCGAAGCCATCGGCCACGCGCCCCACGGCGGTGCGGCGATGGATGTGCTGCGCGACGAGTTCGTGCGTCGTCTCGATGAGCTCGACGCCCAGATCGCCCGCCTCATCGGGCTGCGGCAGGCGGTGAGCGCCGGCCTGCGCTACCTCGATCGTTGTGAGAACTGCACGCGCAAGCCCCTTCCCGAGTGCTGCACGAACTGCATCGCCGAGGTGGGCCCTGACCTGCCGGACATGGTGGCCGGGTTGCTCGCCCAGTCTCCGGTCGACCGCACCGATCCCTGCCAGAAACTCTCCGATTCACCAAAGCCAATGGAGTGAGGCCCGCGTGATGATCATCCCCAACGAACCCCTCTTGACGCTGGAAGAGGAACAGGCTCTGGTCGCGCGCGCCCAGGCCGGGGAGATCCGAGCGCTCGATCGGCTGCTCGGAGCCCATTACCAGCAGATGTACCACCTGGCGCTGAAGGTGACGCGCGACGCGGTGCGCGCCGAAGATGTCACCCAGGAAGCGGCGCTGCAGGTCATGCGCCGCATCGAGCAGTTCCGCTCCGAGTCGCGCTTCGGGTCATGGCTGTGCCGCATCGTGGTGAACACCGCGCTGTTGCGCCATCGCCGCGAGAAGCGGCTCGTGCCCAGCCCCGAGATCTACTCGCCGCTGGTCTCGTGCGGGCGGCCCACGCCCGACAAGCTGGCCGGCGATCGCGAAGTGCTGACCATGACCGACCACTTCCTGGCCGGCCTGCGCGACGGCGACCGCGAGCTCTTCTTGCGGCGCTTTGTCGATGGCCTGTCGCTGCAGAACATCTCGGAAGAGACCGGCCTGTCGCTGCCCGCGCTCAAGAGCCGCTTCCACCGCGCCCGGCTGCGCCTCAAGGCGGAGTGCGAGCGCAGCGATTGGGGCGTTGAGATGACCGAACAGGCGGCCTGACGGCCTCTGCTACGACGCCGCCGCCGCCGCCGCGGGGTGCAGCGTCATCGTGGCCATCGCCTGGGTCACCAGCCAACCGATGAACGCGACGTAGACCATCAGCAGAAAGATGCCCTCGATGCGGGTCATGCGCTGGCCCGTGGCGAGCATCACCCACATCGCCAGCGTCAGCGCGCCCATCACCGAAAGGTCGATGAGCATCGAGTCGAAGTGCACCGGCAGCGGCGCGATGGCGCCGGCGGCGCCGAGCACGAATGCCAGGTTGAAGAGGCAGCTGCCCACCACATTGCCCACCGCGAGACCCGCGTGGCCTTTGGCGGCGCCGGCGACGCTGGCGGCGAACTCGGGCAGCGAGGTGCCGACGGCGACGACGGTCAGGCCGATGATGCGCTCGCTGACGCCAAACGACTGGGCGACCACCGTGCCGCCTTCGACCATCAGGTTGGCGCCGACGACCATGCCCAACAAGCCGATGAGCAGCAGGGCGGCCGATTTGGGCCACGGCGCGCCCGGATCCTGCTCGGCGTCGTCGGCGGTCGAGGCGTCTTCCGGCGTGCGCAGCGAGACGATGGTGTAGACCACCGCGACCGAGACCAGCAGCAGGGCCTCCCAGCGCTCGACCACGCCGTCCGAGAACGCCCAGACCGAGAACGCGGTGACCGCGGTCAGCACCGGCAGGTCGCGGCGGAAGAGCGTGCCGCCCCGCACCGCGATGGGGTGGATCAACGCCGCCGAGCCGAGCACCAGGCCGATATTGCAGATATTGCTGCCCACGATGTTGCCGATGGCAAAGTCGACCACGCCGCGCCGGGCCGAGAGCAGCGAGACCACAAACTCGGGCAGGCTGGTGCCATAGGCCACGATCGGCACGCCAACCACCAGCCGCGGCACCCCCAGGCGGCGGGCGACGCCCACGGCGCCATCGACCATCCAGTCGGCGGCTTTGATGAGCACCAGCAGACCACCGAAGAGTTGCAGCAGGGCGATCACCATCGATGTCGATCCTCAGGCCCGCACGGGCGCAGCAGAGTCGGTCAATTCACTTCACAGGCCGCGGCGCGCGCGTCGCCAAAGACGCAGACCGTCGAGCCGCTGCCCACGCAGGTGGTCGCGGTCAGGCGACCCCCGGCGTCGAACCGCGCGCAGCGACCGATCTCGGGCGGCACGCCGTCGGTCCACAGCGCGTCGGCGACCCGGTCGCCGTTGGGCCAGAGCCAGCCGGCGTCGGAGCGCACCGCGCGCACCCACGGCCGCAGCGGCTGGCCGCCGGTCAACGCCTGGGCGCGCTCCGACAGCTTGCGCGCCAGCTCGACCTGCGCCGCGGCATCGGCGCCCGCGAGGTCGACCAGGCAGCCGGCGCGCGCGGAGCAGACCTGCAACGCTTCGACGAAGTCCACGCCATCGGGGCAGAACTCGTACCAGCGCGCCGGGTCACCGAGACGCCCGATCACCTGGCATCGACTGCACAGCGAGTAGACGCCGCCTTCGATCGGGTCGAACGCATCGGGCACCGCCACCGGGCGCTCGTCGCAGGCGCAGGCCGGCGCCGAGGCCGCGGGCGGCAGACAGATGCCGCCCTCGCCGCGCGGGTGGCAGACGAGGTTGCCCTGACACGGCGCCGAGGGGCTGCAGGCCGCTTCGAGCGCGGCTTGCCCGGGCACGGTGCACACCGCGTGGTCGAGCGTGGGCTGCACGGTGCAGGTCGAGCCGGGCGGGCAATCGGGCGAGCGGTCGTTGAGGCAGGCGCGGCGCGCCGCGCGGCACGTGCAGCCGTCGGGGTTGCCGCAGGCCGCGTCGGGCAGGGCGGCGAGGCAGTCGGCGTCATAGCCGGGGAACAGCTCGCAGGGCAGGACGCAGACCCCGATATCGGCGCGGCCGGGCAGCACCGCGGCGCAGGTCGCCTCGGCGAAGCGGGGGTGGCGGATGTCATTGGGCCCGAGGTCGATCGGGTCGGCCGGGTCGGGTTGGCAGGTGTCGCGGTCTTCGGTCTCAAGCGGGTCGCAGAAACGCATGCAGCGCGAGACGCCGAAGAGTTGCAGACAGCCGAGGCGCGGGCCGCACTGGCGCGTGGGGTCGATCAAGCCGCCGGGCGTTGAAGACGGTGGGCTGCACAGATCGCCTTCGCGGGCCGGGCCGGGCGCCACACAGACCGGGATGCCATCGGCGTCGACCGCGCAGGTGCGCCCCACGCGACACCCGCGCCCCGTCTTGGGATCGCAGACCTGCGCGTCAGTGCTCGAGTCGCAGCGCCAAAGCAGCGGCAGGGCGCAGACGAGCAGCAAGGCCGGCAGGGCGGGCGTTCGCATCGCGGCAGCATAGCGGGATCACGGTGCGTTGTCGCCGCCCACCGCGGCGGCGAACCGCGTATAACAGGCCGCGTGATCGATCGAGATGCCATCGAGCGCGCGGCGCGGCGGGTCGGCTTCGAGGTGGTCGGCGTGGCGCCGGTCGAGCCGGCGGGCGGCGGCTGGTTTCGCCCCCACGCCGAGCGCCTGCGCGCCTGGCTGGCCGAGGGTCGCGACGCCGAGATGCGCTGGATGGCCGAGCACGCCGAAGCGCGCCTGGTGCCCGAGCGCCTGCTGCCGGGCGTGTGCAGCGCGGTGGTGCTGTGGCTGCCGCATCGCACGCCCGACCCGCCCTGCCCCGCCGGCCCGACCGGCCGCGTCGCCGCCTATGCCTGGGGTCGCGATTACCACAACGTGGCCCGCAAGGCGCTGCGCAAGCTGCGGCGGGCGCTGGTCGAGGCCGACCCGTCGGTGGGCATGTACCTGTCGGTCGATACCAGCCCCATCCTGGAGCGCGCGTTCGGCGAGCGCGCGGGCGTCGGCTGGATCGGCCGCTCGACCATGCTCATCCACCCGCGCCTGGGCACGTTCGGCTCGCTGGCGGTGGTCTTCCTCGACCGCGCGCTGCCCGCCGCCGAGGCCGCCCACCCGTTTCGCTGCGGCACCTGCACCGCCTGCATCGACCGCTGCCCCACCGGCGCGCTGTCGGCCGAGGGCCTCGATTCATGGCGCTGCATCAGCTACTGGACGATCGAGCATCGCGGCCTCATCCCGCGGGCGATTCGGCCCCTGCTGGGCGATTGGGTCTTCGGCTGCGACGTGTGCCAGACGGTGTGCCCCTGGAACCGCCGCGCGCCGCGCGCCGACGCCGACCGCTGGCAACCCAAGGCCGCGCATGCCCACCCCGAGCTGCGCGACTGGATCACCACGCCGTCGGCCGAGCTGCACGCCCGGCACGAGGGCAGCCCGCTCAAACGCGCCTTTGGCGAGGGCCTGCGCCGCAACGCGCTGATCGCCGCGGCCAACGGCGGGCATCGCGCCTTGCTGCCGGCCATCGAGGCGGTCGCCGCCGACGATCCCGACCCCGTGCTGCGCGCCACCGCGGTCTGGGCGGCGCGGGTTCTCGGCAGCGCGCGCGCCGCCGCCCTCGCCGCCGATGACCCCGACCCCCGCGTGCGCGACGAGGCCATTGCCGACGTGGCGGTGGATGCGGTAACGAGCGCAGTGTCGTCCGAGGAGGAAGGCCCGTGCAGCTGAACCTGAACGCCGTCGGCCAGGTCATCACCACGCCCCCGTTCGCCTATGACTGGCGGGACTGTGTGCTGTACGCCCTGGGCGTCGGCGCCGGCCTCGACGATCTCGATCTGGTGCACGAAGCGCGGCAGAGCTTCCAGGTGGTGCCGAGCTTCGCCGTGCTGCCGACGATGCCCGTCGCCATGCAGGCGCTCTCAGCGGTGAAGGCCGACTTCGCGCGGCTGGTGCACGGCGAGCAGCGCATGCGCTACCACCGCCCCCTGCCCCGCCGCGGCACGCTGCACACCAAAGGGCGGGTCGCGGCGGTGCATGACAAGGGCAAAGGCGCGGTGGTGCTGATCGAGAGCAGCACGCATGACGCGCACGGCGACCTGTGCTTCGACTCGACGTGGTCGGTCTTCTGCCGGGGCCAGGGCGGCTTCGGCGGCGAGCGGGGCGAGGACACGCCGCTGCCCGACGCGGTGGGCGACGTGGCGCTCGATGCGACGCTGCCCACGCGCCCCGAGCAGGCCCTGCTCTATCGGCTCAGCGGCGATCTGAACCCGCTGCACATCGACCCGGGCCTCGCGACCGCGGTCGGCTTCAAGGCGCCCATCCTGCACGGCCTGTGCACCTACGGCTTCGCCACCCGCGCCGTGGTCCGGCATCTGTGCGGCGGTGACCCCGCCCGCCTTCTGCGCTTCGACGCCCGCTTCAGCCGCGAGGTCTACCCCGGCGAGACGTTGCGGGTGCAGGCCCGGCCGACCGCCGAGGCCAACGTCTTCCGGCTTGACGTGGCCGTCGGCGAGCGCGAGGTGCTCTCGCACGGCATCGTCGTCGTGCACCCGGCCGAGGCGACCTGATGGCGGCGCAGGTCTTTCGCTTTGCGCCCGGCCGCCTGACGCGCAATCTGGTCGGGCTGCTGCCGCTGGCCGGCTTTCCGTGGGTGCTTCAGCTCATCGGCCCGGTCGACCCTTTGCTGTGGATCGTGTTCGGCGCGCTCGGCGCCGCGCTGGTGGCGGCGGTGCTCTTCTCGGCGGCGCGCTACAAGCTGACGATCGACGCCACCGGGCTCACCGCGCGCGGCCGCCTGGGCCGCCGGCGCGTCGAGTTCGCCGACATCCGCCAGGCCCGCGTCCGGCGCGGCCGCGGCAAACCCCTGCGCTTCATGGGTCCCCCGCCCTTCCGCGAGCTGGTGCTCGAAGCCGGCGGCAAGCGCCTCGTCATCTCGAGCCTGCCCCTGGGCGAAGAGGCGTTCAACGAGGTACTGTCGCTGCTGGCCGACCGACTGCCCCCACCGGCTCTCGCCGAGGTCGCCGCAGGGTAGATTTGCCCTTGACCGGGAAGATCGGGCCATGCGGCGGGATCCGCGTCGACATGAACCCGAATGAGTCGCTATCCTCGCATCTGTACCTTTCCACTCTCGGTGTTGGGCGCCCAGCCGACGCCCGGCTTGCGGGTCCGGGCGCCGCGCGGCAGGAGGACGGATGCCCGTGCACGCCCGTCGAGCAGCATTCATCGGGGCGCTCGCCTCGCTCGCCCTCACGCTGGGCGCCACCCCGGCCCTCGCGTTTCGCACCCCGTTCGGCGACCGCGTCAACGCCAGCCTGGAGCGCGGCCTGGCCTGGATTCGCACCCAGGAGGCCGGCGGCAGCTACAACGACTGGTCCACCGGCCTCGCCGGCCTCGCCCTGATGGAGATGCGGGCCAGCGCCCACTGGAACGCGCCCACCCGCGGCTATCGCAACGCGCCCGCCGATGACCAGCAGCGCCTGCAGCGCATGGCGCGCTTCTGCATCAACTTCGACCCGGCGCTGCGCAATGCAGGCGTGTCGTACAGCTACGGCACCGGCAACTTCGTGCTCTTCCTGTCGCTCTACCGCCAGACCGGCGGCCCCAACGACGTGGCCGCGCCCATCACCGTCGATCAGGCCATCCGCAACGGCGTCACCGCGCTGCGGGCCAATCAGGGCGCCGATCAGGCGCAGCCCTGCAATTACGGCGGCTGGAACTACAACGCCATCGAAGCCAACGGCGACCTGTCGACCACGCAATACGCAGTCGCCGCGCTCTCGGCGGCCTCGGGCATCGTGGGCGGCGCCGCCGACGACCTGCCGCGCGCGGTGAACTTCCTGCGCAATGTGCAGAACCCCGATGGCGGGCTGAAGTACCGGGCATGTCAGAACTACGAATCGTCGAGCTCGATGTCGGCGGCGGGCATCTGGGTGCACCGCCTCATCGGCCAGCCGAGCACCGCGCCCGAGGTGCAGCAGGCGATGACCTGGCTGCGCGACAACTACCGCTACGACACGCACCTCAACGCCAACTGGCGGGCGTCCTATTACTACTACCTTTGGGCCGCCTCGAAGGCGCTTGAGGTCACCGTCGACCTCGGCCTGCCCGGCATCTTTGAAGACGATATCGGTGGCGTGCGCGACCCGGTGGCCGATGGCTACCCCGAAGAGCCGCGCGGCTGGTACTACGACTTCTCGTGGATTCTGACCAGCACCCAGAACGAAGACGGAAGCTGGCCCTGCGAGGTCGACCAGCGCGGCTGCTGGCGCCTGCACGCCTCGGTGGCCTATGCGCTGCTGGTCTTGCAGCGCTCGCTCGGCGGCATCTGCGGCGATGATCTGGGCGATCAGGACGGCATCTGCCAGGGCGATGACAACTGCCCCGACGCGCCGAACCCCGATCAGGCCGACGCCGATGGCGATGGCGTGGGCGACGCCTGCGACAATTGCCCTGCCGCGGCCAATGAGGGGCAGGAGGACAACGACGGCGACGGCCTGGGCGACGCCTGCGACAACTATGATTGCCGGGTCACCGGCGCCGAGACCTGCAACGGGCAGGACGATGACTGCGATGGCTCGACCGATGAGACGGTGACGCGGCCGTGCGGCACCGATGTCGGGGTGTGCCGGCAGGGCGTCTCGACCTGCGCTGCAGGCGAGTTCGGGGCCTGTGTGGGCGCGGTCGATCCGGTCGATGAGCGCTGCGATGCGTTCGACAATGACTGCGACGGGCGGACTGACGAAGAGGTCACTCGGCCCTGCGGGTCGGATGTGGGCGAATGCCAGCAGGGCGTGTCGACCTGCACGACCGGCAACTGGGGCGCCTGCGTGGGTGAGATTCGGCCCGCGGCCGAGGTCTGCAACGGGCGCGATGATGACTGCGATGGCAACAACGACGAGACGGTGACGCAGCCTTGTGGCAGCGATACCGGCGAGTGCCAGCGGGGCACGCAGACCTGCGTCGACGGCCAGTTCGGGGCCTGCGTGGGCGAGATCGTGCCGGCGCCCGAGACCTGCAACAACCGCGATGAAGACTGCGACGGGCGGGTGGACGAAGAGGTCACCCGGTCGTGCGGCAGCAATGTGGGCGAGTGCCGGCAAGGCACGCAGACCTGCGCGGCCGGCCAGTTCGGGGCCTGCGCGGGCGAGGTGGTGCCGGCGGCCGAGGTCTGCGACGCGCTCGACAATGACTGCGACGGCCGAATGGATGAGACGCTGACGCGGGTCTGCGGCAGCGCGGTCGGTGAGTGCCGGCAAGGCCTGTCGACCTGCGTCGCCGGGGCGTATGGCGCTTGCGATGGCGAGGTGGTGCCGGTGGCTGAAGGCTGCGACAACCGCGACAACGACTGCGATGGCAACGTCGACGAGCAGGTGACCCAGGCGTGCGGGACCGATGTCGGCGCCTGCGAGTTTGGCACCCAGACCTGCGCCGCGGGGCGGTTTGGCGCCTGCCAGGGCGCGATCGACCCGGTGGCCGAGGATTGCGACAACGTCGACGATGACTGCGACGGGTCGGTCGACGAGCAGGTGACCCGGGTGTGCGGCAGCAATGTCGGCGCGTGCCGTCAGGGCCTGCAGACCTGCGCCGCGGGCGCGTTCGGGGCCTGCGTGGGCGAGGTGACCCCGCGCAACGAGGTGTGTGACGGCGTCGATCAGGACTGCGATGGCCGCACCGACGAAGGGTTCGCGGGCATCGCCGATCTGCCCGATGATGGCTTCGCCGACACCAACTGCGATGGCATCGATGGCACCATTGGCAATGCCATCTTCCTCGCGCCGGCCCCGATCGGCAATGATGGCAACAACGGCACGATGAACGCGCCGGTGGCGACCTTCAACCGGGCGATGAACCTGGCGCAAGGCAGCAACCCGCCGAAATATGTGCTGGCGGCCGAAGGCATCTACGACGGCACGCTGACGATGCGCAGCGGGGTTTCGATCTACGGCGGCTATCGCCCCGACGCAGGGTGGCGGCGTGATGCGACCTACGAGACGATCGTCAATGGCGGGACACGCGGGGTCATCGCGCAGAACCTGAACGCGGCGACGCGGCTCGATCGGGTGACGGTCTACTCGGCGTCGAACGCGGCGGTGGGTGGCAGCTCGTATGGCATCTTCATCGCCGACAGCGGCAACTTCCTGACCGTCAACCGCGGCAAGGTGATCGCGGGCGACGGCGGGTCGGGCAGCCTGGGCGCCAATGGCAGCAATGGCGTGGCCGGTCGCGATGGCTCCGGCGGCGATGATGGCTGCGACGGCGTTTGCGGCGTCTGCGCCCAGGGTGAGCAGTGCGATGATGGCGTCTGCGCACCGATCTGCCAGCCGGCCTGCGCGGGGCTTGAGTGCGGCGATGATGGTTGCGACGGCGTGTGCGGCGTCTGTGCCCAGGGCGAGCGCTGCGAGGATGGCATCTGCGCGCCGATCTGTGTGCCAGCCTGCGACGGCCGCGTGTGTGGTGATGATGGCTGCGAGGGAACCTGCGGTGGGTGCGCCGTGGGCGAAGGCTGCACCGACGGCGCCTGCGCCTCGCTCTGCCCCGCCGGCTGCCCGCCCGGCTGGGCCTGCACCGACGACGCCACCTGCGCCGGCGGC
>JAGQJJ010000507.1 GCA_020430675.1 Myxococcales bacterium | reverse complement strand
CGGTCGATCGGCCCGCCGCGCCGACGCGGCCCACGCCGGCGCCGGTCGGGGTGAGCGCGGGCGACGAGGGCTCGGCGGCGCTGGTGCCCAACGAGACGCCCTTCGACCGGCCGCGCCGCCGGCTCGACATCGACCAGCTCGCCACGGCGATGAAGCAGGTCAGCGGCGGCATCGGCTGGACCGAGCGCCGCGGCAACCGCGACGTCGACCTCTTTGAAGAGCTGTCATCGACCCTGGGCAAGCCCGACTATGTCCAGAACACCGAGGAGGATCTGGAGCCGACCATCCTGTTCCAGAAGTTCCTCGACGACGCCTCGCGCAGCGTGTGCGCCCGGCTGCTCGAAGCCGACCTCGACGCGCTGGCCGAAGAGGCGGGCATCGCCGCCGGTGAGATCGACCCGACCGCCGAGGGCTTCGTGCCGCCGCGGGAGCGGGTGCTGCTGCGCCATGTCGACCCGAACAAGACCATCGCCGAGGATCCCGCCGCGGTCGACGCCAACCTGCGCTGGCTGCTGCTGCGGTTCCATGGCAAGGCGATCGCGCCCGACGACGACGTCTCGCTGGCCAACTGGCGCTGGCTGGTCAAGTCGGGCGCGCATGTCACCGAGCCGGCCACCGCCTGGCTCGGCGTCTGCGTCGCGCTGTTCACCCACCCGGACTTCTACAGCTACTGAGGAGGCGGTCGCATGCTTCACGACAAGCGCATCACGCGGCGCGGCTTCCTCGGCGGCGCCCTGACGGTCGGCGGCGGCCTCGCCGCGCTCGGCGGCCTCGGCCCGTTGCAGCGGCTCGCCCACGCGCAGGCGCAGAACCCCGATGCGCCCGACCGCTACTACGTCTTCTGCTATTTCGGCGGCGGCTGGGACGTGCTGCTCTCGCTCGACCCGCGCGACCCGCGCGATTTTCCGAGCGATGACGAGAGCCTGGCCCGCACGCATATCCAGCCGGCCTACGATCAGTTGCAGCGGCCCGACGCCGATATCGTGCGGGTCTCGGAAGACCTGGCGTTCGGCCCGTTCATGGGCGACCTGCTGCGCCACACCGACAAGCTGGCCGTCGTGCGCGGCATCAACATGGAGACGCTGGCCCACGAGGGCGGGCGCCGCCGCTTCCTGACCGGCAAGCCGCCGAGCGGCGTGCAGGCCCGCGGGTCAAGCGCTTCGACATGGCTCGCCGGCCACCTGGGACGCGACGCGCTCATCCCGAACCTGTCGTTGCGGCTTGAGAGCTACAACAAGGACATGCCCAACTACGCGACGGCGTTGCGGGTCAATAGCATCCCCGACCTGCTGCGCGCGCTCCGGCCGTCCGATCCCATCCTTCCCGAGCGGCTGCGGGCCCAGATCGGCCTCTCGCTCTCCGACGCCGCCGCCTGCCCGCCCGCGAAGCGCTCGCCCTCGTGGCAGGTCGCCGAGTTCGCCCGCGTGAAGGGGCGTGACATGGTCGCCGGCGATGTGGGTGGGCTGTTTGACTTTGGCGCCCGCACGCCCGAGATGGACGCGCTGCGCGATCGCTATGGCTTCGCCCGCGTCGACAACTCGCCGGCGGTCAGCGCCGCGTTTGCCGCGCAAGCCATCACCGGTGGCATCAGCCGCTGCGTCAGCGTCGCGCTCACCGGCGGGCTCGATACCCATGACCAGAACTGGGCCAACGCCCAGGGGCCGAACCAGGAGCGCGGCTTCAATGCCATCGCGCGGCTGGTCGACGACCTGTCATCGCGCGACTACGGCGATGGCAGCTCATGGCTCGATCACACGGTCATCGTCGGCTTCAGCGAGTTCAGCCGCACGCCCATGCTCAACCCGCGCGGCGGCCGCGACCACCACCTGACCAACTCGGCGCTGGTGCTCGGTGGCAACATCCGCGGCGGTCAGGTCATCGGCGCTTCGTCCGACGTGGCGATGCAATCGGTGGCGGTCGACCTGCACACCGGCCGCCCGTCGCCCGAGGGCGAAATCATCAAACCCGAGCACATTCTGCGCACGCTGTTTGATGAGGTGGGCATCGATCAGACGCCCGACCTGCGGGTCACGGGCATCCCCGCCTTGATGCGCGCCTGAGGCAAATGCGCCCGGATGGGCGCCTGACGTTCAGCTCGCCAGCCCTTCGACCGAAGAGATCCGCGGATCCAGCGTGCGCAGCCGGCGCTCTGCTTCGGCGAGCAGATCGGCTGGGGTGCGCCCGTTTTGGGGATGACTGCACAGCCCGATGCTGACCGCGGTCGCTTGCATGGTCACCATGCCGCGCGGCGTGGGCACCGTCACCGGCAGCGCAAACGCCTGGCGCATCAAGCGCCGCAGGCCGTTGAGCTGCTCGGGGCTGGCCAGCGATTCAATGACGCAGCCGTACTCGCCCGCTCCCAGGGTGGCGAGCGTATCGGTGGGGCTCAACGCTTGCGCGAGCCGTTTGAGCAGCCCGCGCTCGAAGATCTCAGCCGCGAGCTGGCCCTGCGTGTCAGTGATGCGCTGCAGGTCGAGCAGGCGGATCAGGCCCACCGCGGTGCGCGTGCCCCGCGTGTCGTCGCGGCGCATCGCCATCATCAGCCGGTCGAGGAAGATGGGCCGCCGAGGCAGATGGCTGCGCACGTCGTAGAGCGTGCTCGGCAGTTCCCGAAGCTGGAACGTGCGCCGCTCGATGGCGGCGCGGGCGGCGCGACCCGGCGACTGCCACTCGGCGCTGCCCCGGCAGATGAAGTCATCGGCGCCCTGGCCCACGGCCGCCAGGCCGGCCACTTCATCGTTCACCCGGGCGAGCGCGATGAGCGGCACCTCGGGCAGCGCGAGGCGGACGCGGCTGACCACCTCGCCGGCGCCGACGCCCGGCAGATCGAGGTCGACCAAAGCGATGTCGAAGTCGGCCTGGGTGCTCAGCTCGCCAATGGCGCGCAGGGTGGGCGCGGCTTCGACCTGGGCGGGCAGGCTGCTGCCGGGCCCCAGGCTGCGGCGGGCCCAGGCAAGATCACGGAGATCGTTGCCAACGAGGAGAACGCGCGCCGCCGCCGTCTTCGACATCTCCGAAGCCCCCCACTTTTCTCCGCTGTTCACACCGTAACGATTGAGCGACGGGTGAACAATGAGGGCACTGCCGGTCTGGGATCTCCCGCCCGTTGACCCGAGCGGGGCAAGCGTTCAAAGTCGCAGCGACAGGCTCGGCGCGCCGACGACCCCCGTCGACGACCCGAGAAGGGGGGAAGGCATGGATCGCGAACGACACTTCTCCGCGTCGCCCTATGAAGGCCAGTTCGGCTTCGCGCGCGCCGTTCGGGTGGGGGACCGCATCCTCGTCTCGGGCACCGCGCCGATCGGGCCCACCGGTCACGCCGCCGCCCCGGGCAACGCCTACGCCCAGACCTGGCGGTGTCTTCAGGTTGTCGAAGAGGCGCTCGAAGCGCTCGGCGGCCGCCTCGAAGACGTCGTGCGCACGCGCATCTATCTGATCGATCGCGAAGATTGGAGCGCCGTCGCGCGGGCCCATGGCGAGGTGTTTGCCATGATTCGTCCGGCGGCGACCGCGGTGGTCGTCGCCGGACTGCTCGACCCGGAGTGGCGGGTTGAGATCGAAGCCGAGGCGGTCATCGCCCCGCGGGACGTGGGGATCTGACCGCGCCTCGACGCCCGCTCAGGGCACGCAGAGGTTCCACGAGTCGCGGGTGCACAGCGGGCCCAGCGTATCGCCGTCGCGGTCGCGCACGTCGCGGCACGTCCAGCCATCGGCGCAGGCATCGCCGCGGCGCACGCCGTTGAGCGAGTTGCAGTTGATGATGCAGATGCAGGTGTTGTCATCGCGGAAGATGATGTACTGCCCGTCGGCGCAGTTCTGCGGCTGGTTCGGGTTGTCGCACTCGTGGCCGAGCATCGGCTCGTTGGTCACGAAGATCGAGTCGCCGATGATGAAGTCCGAGTAGCACTCGCCTTCACCTTCGCCTTCACCTTCGCCCTCGCCCTCGCCCTCGCCCTCGCCGCCGGGGGGCGGTTCGCCCTCGCCTTCGCCCTCGCCTTCGCCTTCGCCGCCGCAATTGCTGGTCTGATTGAACTCATCCTGACCGAAGCCGCCGCCGAAGCCATCGCCACCGGCGCCGCCGAAGCCATCGCCGCCGAAGCCGCCAAAGCCCTCGCCTTCGCCCTCGCCCTC
>JAGQJJ010000506.1 GCA_020430675.1 Myxococcales bacterium | reverse complement strand
TGCGTGCTGCACGGCGACGCGGCGAGCGAGGCCTTCCTCAGCGAGATCATCGGCGCGCAACCGCTGGCGGGCGTGCGCCACATCAACATGGAGTCGATCTACGACTACGGCGCCCGCGCCGGGGTCTGGCGACTCTTGCGCATGTTTGATGAGCGCAGCCTGAAGTTCACCTGCTTCTGCGTCGGCATGGCGCTCGAACGCAACCCGGCGCCGATTCAGGCGATGCTCAAGTCAGGCCACGAGATCGCCAGCCATGGCTACCGCTGGATCGACTACCAGTACACCCCGGCCGAGGTGGAGCGCGAGCACATCGGATTGGCGGTCGCCGCTCATCAACGCCTGCTCGGCGAGCGCCCCCTGGGCTTCTATCAGGGCCGCATGGGGCCCAATACCCGTCGGCTCTGCGTCGAAGAGGGCGGCTTCCTTTACGACGCCGACAGCTACGCCGACGATCTGCCGTACTGGAACCACGAGTACGGCCGCCCGCACCTGATCGTGCCCTATACCCTCGATGCCAACGACATGCGCTTCGCCACGAACCAGGGCTTCAACACCGGCGAGCAGTTCTTCACCTATCTGCGCGACGCCTTTGACGTGCTGTACGCCGAGGGCGAGACCGCGCCGAAGATGATGTCAGTGGGCCTGCACTGCCGGCTCGTCGGTCGACCGGGCCGCGCCGCGGCGCTTGGCCGCTTCCTCGACTACGTGTTGCGCCATGACCGCGTCTGGGTCGCCCGCCGTGTCGACATCGCCCGCCATTGGGCGTCGTTGGGGCATCGATAGCGTTACTTGCCCGCGGCGTAGTCGATCAGCTCCATGCGCAGCACGATCTTGCCATCGCGCTCGATCTCCAAGCGCACCGGCGCGCCGGGCAGGTCGTTGGCAAACCACGCCCGCGAGATGCCCTCGGCGTCGCGCACCGTATAGAGCTTGCAGTCGAAGCGGCCGGCGTCGGTCTTGATGCTCGCCGGCTTGATATGCGTCGCGTTGGCCGGGTAGTGGGCATGAGACTCCAGATCGGCCCAGGTGGCATGCTGCGATTTGGGCTCGCCGATGGGGTTGCCCTGCGTATCGGCGGTCGAAGAGACGACGGTCGCACCGTCGTCGTCGACCTCTTCAAAGCGCATGGTGCGCACCGTGGCCGACTGGCCGTGCGCGTCGAGGCGAAAGCGGTAGGTGCGTCCGTTGGACGTCGCCTCGCGAATCTGCTGGGCGGGGAAGGGCACGGGCGCGAGACCGGTGGTGCCCACGGGCGGCTCCTCGTCTGAGACGACGGCCTTGCCGCCGCAGGCGGGCAGGGCCATGAAGAGGCACAGGCCGCAGGCGGCCAGGCGACGGGCGAGTCGGCGCATCCGAACCTCCGATCCACCGAACTGCGCAGAGATTAGCCGGGAACGCGGCGCGGCGCACGCGGTTGCGCGCGGGCTCGGCGACGCCGCGGCGCGGTTGGGGGCGAGGCGCGGTCAGGCGGGCGGTTTGGGCAGCCAGAGCACGACGCTGGTGTCCCGCAGCTCAACGCCGCCGCCGTTCCGCTCGGCGATATGGTCGGCGATGGTCAGGCCCATGCGCGCGTCGAACGACTCGGCTGCTCTGGCCTTGGCCTGCCGATCGAGCTGGCCGACGCGCAGGCCCACACGGCCGCGGGAGCGCACCGGCTCGATGGCGACCACCGTGCCCACCGACGCCTGGCTCAGCGCCGCGAGCAGCAGGTGCACCAGCGCGCGCTCGGCGTCGCCCGGCGCGGCGTGCACCGGGTGGGTCTCCTCGCCGACCCGCGACTCGATCGCCGCGCCTCGGCTGGCCGCCGCCGCGCGCACCAACTGCGCGCAGCGCCCGCTCAGCTCGGCGAGGTCGACCGTGCGCGGGTGCCCGACGCGATCGGGCGCATGCATGTCGGTGACGTTGTTCACTGCCGCCCGCGCCCGCTCGATGGCGTCGATGATGGCCGAGACATAGTTGCGGCCGCGCGCGCCGACGCCGTCCTGGGCGAGCAGGGTCTGCGCGCAGATCAGGGCACCGCTGAGGGGATCGACGACCTCCTTGCAGGTCGCCTGGGCGATGAGCCCCGCCGAAATGAGGTCGAGCGACGGATGCGCGACGAGGCTGCCGGTGCTGTTGTCGGCCTCGGCGATACGCAATCGGGCGGCCGTGCGCTCGGGCGCCTCGGTCGATCGATCGGACGACTTCTGGACCATGGCGCGCCTCCTCTCGGCACGTCACAAGATACGCACCTCAACGCGGCGATCAATCGGTCGGCCCCCGGCGCCAAACTCGGGGATTCCCTGATGTTTCGATCAGGTCAACCCTTCCTGAGTCGCCCGGGAAATGGCAGACTCGCCGCATGCACGTCATTCGCCCGAACATGCCGCAAGCCGCGCTGGCGCAGGTCGTTTCGCAGTTGCGCGCCCGTGAGCGGCGCGTCGCCGGCCTGTTCGACGACGCGGCGATCGGCATCGCGCTGATCGATCTCGATGGCCTGGTCGTCGCCGCGAACCCCGCCTGGCGACGGTTGCTCGGCTTGTCGGCAGGCGATCTGACCGGTCGTCACGTCCTTGAGTTTGCCGATCCAATCGACGCGGTGGCCGCCCGCGCGCGGTTGACGGCGTTGCTCGATGGCAAAGTGCTGACCTTCGATATCGAGCACCGGATGCGCGGGGCCGATGGCCTGCCGCAATGGGCCGACGTGACGGTGAGCCTCGTGCGCGAAGGCGACGGGCGGCCGGCGTGCGCGGTGGGCATCGCCCATGACATCACCGAGAAGAAGGATCTGCAGCGGCAGGTGGCCACGGCGGCCCTCGAAGAGCAGCAGCGCATCGGGCAGGAGCTGCATGATGATCCCGCCCAGACGCTCTCGGGCGTTGCGATGGAGGCCTTTGCGCTGGTGCGCAGCCTGCGGGCCGAGGCCTCGCCGCACCTCGCGGCCGCCGAGCGCATCCTGTTCGGCCTCGATGACGCGCAGCGGCGGCTGCGGGCGCTGGCCCGTAATTTGATGTCCATCGAAGTCGGCGCCGGCGGCCTGCGCGCCGCGCTCACCGAGCTGGCCGCGTCCGCCGATCGCCCCGAGCGCCCCTGCCTGGCGCGCTTTGAGGGCGCGGCCGAGATCGGCGACGCCACCATCGAGACGCAGCTCTTGCGCATCGCCCAGGAGGGCTTGCGCAACGCCTTGCGGCATAGCGGCGCGACGCGCATCGAGGTGCTGCTGGCCGGGCAGGGCGAGCGGTTGTCGCTGGAGGTGCGCGACAACGGGCAAAGCTTCGACCCGTCGGCCGCGCACGCCGGCATCGGGCTGCACGTCATGCGGCATCGCGCCGACGCGATTCACGCCGAGCTGTCGATCGAGAGCCCGGCCGCCGACGGGGGCACGCGCGTTCGCTGCGTGCTCGCGGCGCCCGGTTGACCCAGGCGACGCGCGCTGAGCGCCACCAGACCCAGGGAGAGCCATGAGCGCGCCGCGCCGCATCTTCATCATCGACGACCACCCGGTGGTGCGCCGGGGGCTGCGCAGCCTGTTTGAAGGCGACGGGCAGTGGGTTTGCTGTGGCGAGGCGGAGACGCAGACCGAAGCGCTGGATCGACTGCCCGAGGCCGGCGCCGAGTTGGTGCTGCTCGACCTGTCCTTGCGCGAGGGCAGCGGGCTCGACCTGCTCAAGACGCTGCGCGCCCGGTTTCCCGACGTGGCGGTGCTGATGGTCTCGATGCACGACGAAGCGCTCTACGCCGACCGCTGTCTGCGCGCCGGGGCGCGCGGTTACATCATGAAGCATGAGCCGGCGGACCGCGTGCTCGAAGCGGTGGCCACCGTGCTCGACGGCCGCATCTGGCTGAGCGAGCCGATGGTGCAGCGCATGCTGACGCAGGTCGGCGGACGCGCGACGCCGCTGACGACCGATCCCGTCGCGCGGCTCACCGACCGCGAGCTGGAGGTCTTCGAGATGATCGGCCAGGGCGTTGGCACCCGCGACATCGCGCGGCGGCTGGGGGTCAGCGTGAAGACCGTCGAGACCTATCGCGCGAAGATCAAGACCAAGCTCTCGCTCGACACCGGCGCCGAGCTGGTGCAGCAGGCGGTGGCCTGGGTGCAGGCGCTCTGAGTGAACTGCGGTGCCGCGGCGCCGGCCACGCGCGGGACCGA
>JAGQJJ010000505.1 GCA_020430675.1 Myxococcales bacterium | reverse complement strand
CCTCGATCCGGCTCGCGAGCCAGCCGCAGAGCGCACCCGAGCCCAGGGCCAGCACCATCTGCACCGTGCTTGGCACCGTCCGCGGCGCCAGCAATGGCTGCCAGATCCGCCGTGTGCCCCGCACCACTTCGCCGATGGCACGCCACCCTGCCGATGGCATCAACAGGATGACATCGAGCGCGATCATGTAATACGAGAACCACTCGATATCGAAGTTGAGGATCTCGACCCCAACGTGGAACCACGGCACGATGAACAGACCGATGACCCGCAACTTGCGGCTGAGGAAGAAGATCGGCGCCGACAGCTCGCCGAGCATCACCGCCCATGCCATCAGGTGGTAGACCGTGCCATGATCCCATCCGCGCGCCTGTTCGAAGGCGACGATGGCGTCGCGAATGGCGAGCTTCGTGGTGAGCTGATCGATGGTGGCGCCGGTCAACCAGGTGGGATCGGCCTTGGTCACGCCCGTCCAGAAGTACATCAGCGCGATCTGGACGTAGATGAGCCGCAGCACCCAATGCGCGACCGGCGACCGCGGCGTATCGGGCGGATCGTCATGGCGCGGCGCCGCCGCCCAGACCCGCGTCGGCACAAAAGCCATCAAGATCAGCAACATGGCCAGCAGATAATGATGCTGGTAGCTGTCGGCCTGGCTCCAGAAATAGATGCCGGCATAACAGATCGCCGTGCCGATCGCCGATGTGCGCGGGGCGATGCCCAGCGCCGTGCGCAGCGCAAAGAAGCCGCCGAGCAGCCACCCGGCGGCGACGGCCGCGGGCGTGGGGATGGGCAGCAATCGGTCGATGATCTCAAGCTGTGCCGCGTTGAAGTCGCCGGCGCCATACCGCGCGGCGTGGCCCAGCATCAGGCCCCACATATCAAAGGTGAGCAGGCCGAAGAACGCCACGCGAAGGGCGACGATGCGCTCGCGCTCCAACGCAAAGCCATGCCAGTAGCGATGCCAGCGGGCGGCGGCGCCGTTCATCGCGCGCCCTCGGCGCAGACATTGCGGTCGCGCGGCACGACCTGCATCCGGCACTCCTCGCGGTAGCAGACGTCGGCCGACCGTTCGCCGCAATCAGCCACGAAGCAGTCCTTGGGGCTGGCATCGCAGTAGCGATTGCGATCGTAGGCATCGGGCACGCCGTCGCCATTGGCGTCGCGGGCACCGTTGCAGATGGCCTTGACCACCGCATCGGGCGGCGTGCAGCTCAGGTCGATGCGCACATCGGCGCCGGCACCCCGCTCGGCGCAGAACTTCTCGACGGCGCGGTCGATGACCGCCGGTCGGGCGCGCTTGAGCAGGTTGATCCAGACGACGTGCAGCTCGTCGGTCAGGTCGATGGGCCGCTCGACGCCGTCGACGACCTCGTAGAGCCCCACCGAGCAGTTCGAAAGCCGCACCGGCGAGAACATGCGCCAGGCGAAGCGCTCATCAAACGGATCGCCGCCCAGGTAATAGCTGAGCGGCAGATAGATCTGCAGCGCGACAAACGCGGCGATCAGCGCGTCGCGCAGGCCCAGACGGGGCGGCGCCTCAGTCTTGGTGGCGGCCGGAGGTTCGCTCATCGGGGGCAGCGTGCCCCTGACGGCCGCGATTTGCAACCGCCACCGCCGCGCGCGCCGGTCACGCCAGACCGGCGCGGGATCAGGGAGATAATGGCGACCAGCGCCGCGGTTCGAAGGTGGCGCGGGCCGCCGCCTGGCGCAATGTGCGCGCGAGCCGGGTCCAATCGGTCGGCTCGGCGCGCACCACGTCGGCCGCGCCGCGCCGCAGCGCCGAGAGCGCCAGGCCCTCGTCGGTCGGTCCGACGATCACCACCACCGGACGCGGATCGAGCAGCGAGCGCGTGCGCACCACGGCCTCGAGCGCGCCTTCGAGGCGAAGGTCGAGCAGCACCACCTGCGCATCGGCTTCCGCAAGCCGCGCCGGCACCGCGCCAAGCCCTGACGCCGCGCGCAGGCTGATGCAAGTGTGCAAAAGCGCCGCCTGCACGGCCTGCGCGATCTCGCCTTCGGGGCCGATGAAGAGCACATCGAGCGGCGGCAGCGGCAACGGCGCGCTGGTCGGCCGGCGCGGGGTCGGTGGCAGCGGCAGCGTGCGCCGGTGCCGCGCTTCGCGGCTCTGCCCAGCGTCGCGGGCGCCCTCGACAAAGTACATGGGCACCATGCCGCGGCCGCGGACGGGCTGCGCCCCGCGCGCCACGCAATGGAAGCTGTCGCGCACCTGCAGCCACGTCTCGTGCGAGATGTTGATGCACCCCGGCTCGCTCGCCGCCTCGAGCCGCGCCGCCACGTTCACGGTGTCGCCCCAGACATCGTAGGCGTATTTGTGGGTGCCGATGACGCCGGCGATCAGCGGTCCGCTGTGCACGCCGATGCGCACCGGCCAGACCTCTTCATGCGCGGCGATCTGGTCGAGATAGGCCAGGATGGCCACCGCCGCCGCCACCGCATCGGCCGCATGTTGCGCGCGCGGCACCGGCACGCCCCCGACGCACATATAGGCATCGCCGATGGTCTTGAGCTTCTCGAGCCCATGCCGGGCGATGATGGCATCGAAGCCGCGAAACAGCGTGTCGAGGCGCGTCAGCAGGTGCTTCGGCGCGATCTCGGCGGCGGCCCGGGTGAAGCCCACGAAGTCGACAAACATGACGGTCGCCGACTCAAAAAACACCGGCTCGACCCGCCCGGCGCGCAGCAGCTCGTCGGCGACCTCGCGGGGCAGCATGTTGTACAGCAGCTCGCGGCGCCGCTGGTTGGTCTCATCGAGCCGCGCGGCGAGCACGTTCAGCTCGTCGAATCGGTCGGCGTTGCGAATGACCGACGCGAGCTGCAGCCCGAGCATCGACGCGATGCGCAGGTCATCGCCCCCATAGGCGTCGGGCCGCCGGCTACCAAAGAGCAGCCCGCCGATGACCTCGTTCTCGCTGACGAGCGGCACCGTCAGCACCGAAGCGACCGGCGCCACTTCGCCCGGCAGGACCACCGCGGGGTGCAATCCCGGCTGCCCCCGTTCGATCTCAAGGCGCAGTGGATGATCGGCCAGCGGCACGCCGTCGATCCGGCCGCGCCCGCCGAGCGCGATGCGCAGCCAGCCGCCTTCGCCGCGCAGGCAGACGTTGAAGACGTCGAAGTCGAGAATCCAGCGGGCCTGCTGCCACAGCACGGTGAGGATGCCGGCGATCGTCAGCGACTGCCCCACCGCATGGGTGACCTCGTTGACCCGCGTGATGCGCACCGAATACGCCTGCAGCTCGGCGACCGCCTCGCGCAACGCGCCGCGCAGCTCTGCCGGATCCTCGGCCTGCGCCCAACGCGCAAGCCGGGATCGAGGGGCGTCGCTCACTCCCCGTCGACTGCGAGGTTGATCGCGTCGGTGTAGCGATTGACGCCGCTGAAGAGCACCGCGGTGGCGATGAGCTCCATGACATCGGCCTCCGACAGCCCATGCGCCTTGAGGTCGGCGAAGTCGGCGTCGGTCACCGAGCCCGCCTTGACGCCCACCTTGCGGCCGAAGGCGAGCGCGGCCTTCTCGCGGGCCGGCAGCGGGCAGTTCTCGAAGTCCTCGACCAGCAGCTTGAGCACCTCTTCGCTGATGCCAAGCGCCGAGAGGCTGTGCAGGTGCACCATCAGGGCATAGCGGCTGTCGTTGGCCTGCGAGATGAGGATGCCGACCATCTCCTTGAGCGTGCGCGGCAGGCCGCCTACGAGCACCGTGCCCCGAAACAGGGCCCATTGCGCTTCGAGAAAGGCCGGCCGGGGCGCCATCGAGCGGAAGAGGTTGGGCACCATTCCGAAACCCAGCTCACGGCGGATCTGGTCGAAGACGACCGCCACGCGGTCGTTGCCGGGTCTGGCTTCTTCAATGAGAGCGACTCGGGTCATTTCGTTCTCCAATTTTGCGTCGCTGAAGGTGAAGCCGCGGCCAATCGGGGCGCGGCCTGCGTCATGCTGGGGTCATATCGAGTAGATGGCGTCATATCGGCGTCATATGGACGCAAGCACTGCGCTGGCGGTTTCAGATCGGCGCGCTGAAGATCGCCGATCAGATCACGCTCGTGTGGCCCCCAAGAAACGTCCATGATAGCCATTGTTACCGTCAGTCCACGGCGTAACCGCAACGGTA
>JAGQJJ010000504.1 GCA_020430675.1 Myxococcales bacterium | reverse complement strand
CGCGGGCGCAGCTCCCGCCGTTTGAGTTCACCACCCGCCCGCTGATCGTGCGCGCCGAGACCGACGCCGAGGGCAAGGTGCAGACGCTGCGCGTGCAGTTGGCCGCCGAGACGCATCCGTCGGTGACCGCAGAGCTGCTCGCGGCGCTGACCGCGCGCTTCGGGGCGCCCTCCGAGAAACCGGAGGAGGCGCTGGGGCTGCGCCCGGTGCACTACGCGGCGGATGGCCTGGAAGCGACGCTGGAGCGCCCCGTGCCGGCGGCGCTTACTTTGCGGGTGTCGCGGACCGGCCCGGCGGCGCCGGCAGCCCCAAATCCTTGAGCAGCTTCTCGTCGCCCTCGCCGTGGGTCTGCCAGTAGGGCAGGCGCATCGAGCCGGTCAGCTTCGCCTGCTCGCCATCCTGACACGCCCACCCGATGATGCGATGCGGCGCCGCGACTTCGACGTCGATGGCGCAGGCGACGCCATCGGGCCGCGTCCACGAGACCGGGGCGACGACAAACCGGCCGGCGGGCACCTCGACCGGGCGGGGCGCGCCGCGCGTCAACTGGGCGCGGTAGAGCGCGGCGGGCAGGTGCTTCAACCGACGGGTCATGGCGGCGCCGAGCAGCTCGGTTGGCTTGGACTGCACGCTCATCGGCCCGTTCGCCAGCAGACCGCGGGCCTGGATCAGCAAGGCATCGACCGGCACGAAGGCGCCGCGCAGCTCGGTCTGGCCGGTTTCGCCCTCGAAGTAGCTGTCGAATCTGACCTTGCCCCCGTCGGGCGAGAAGCGCGCCTCTTCGTAGACGTGGCCGCACCATTCCTGGGCCGAGAAGCTGATCTTGACCGGCGCCATGTCGCGCGCCGGGTCGACAAACACGCTGGTCAGCAGGCTGTAATCGTAGATGCCCGTCTGAAACTTGCGGACATGGTTGAGCTTGAGCGCGGTGAACTGGTCGGGGTCGTTCGGGTCGTAGCGGTCGACCTTGACCCCGCGCGACCGCGAGAAGGGCTCGGTGACAAAGATGAGCACCGCGTGGCCCTGGCGCAGCTCGCCGTAGCGCGGCTGCACCAGCGTGTAGCCGGAGAGCTCGGCCTTGCCGTCGGACCACGCCTTCCAGAACGCGCTGGCGTCGGCCCAGGCGGGCGCCGCGCAGAGCAAGGTGAGCAGCAGAGCGAGCGCGCGGGTCATGGCTTGATCGATGCCGTCAGCGCAATCCGGTCGCAGCGCAGAACGCGCGCCAGGGCTCGACGAGCAGCGCGCGCCAGCCGGTGAGCTGCTCGGCGGCGGCGACAAAAGCGGTGCCATCGCCGATCGCCTCGCGCAGCTTGCGCATCCACGGGCCGGGCAACGCCAGCTCGGGCGCGATCTCAACCGCGCCGCAGACGTCGATGCGGGCGCATTGCAGCCAGGCGTCGCGGTACATCTCGTCGAAGGTGGCGTAGGCCGGCGGCGGCGTCGGCGGGGCCTCATCGGCGGGCGCGGCCTGGGCGGCGGCAAGCATGCCTTCGACCACCGCGCCGCCATGCTGGTCGGCGAAGCGTCGCGGCACGCCCTTGAGCTGGCGCAGCGCGGTCTTGGTCTCGGGCAGGCGCGCGGCGATGGCAAAGAGCGCCTTGCGGTTGGGCGCCGTTTCCTGCTCGTCGCCGTCGAGGCCGTTGTACCAATCGACCAGCCAGGCCAGCGCCGCCCGCTGCGGGGCGTCGAGCTGCCACAGGTTGCGGAAGCTGCTCAGGCTGAGCGCTGACGTCGTCTCGTCGGCGGGCGCGTAGGCCTCCTGCGTGGCCGCGGCGACGATGCCGGCCGGGCGCCCGCGGGCGGCGAGCCCGGCGGCGAGCTTGTCGTAGAGCGCGGGCAGATGGGCGACGTCGCCGGCGGCGTACGCCCGCATGTCGTCCGAGAGCGGCCGGCGCGTCCAGTCGTCGGTCTGATGGCCCTTCGGGGGCTGCACACCGAGCAGCTTCGCTTGCAGATAGGCCAGCGAGACCTGGTGCTCGGCGCTCTGCAGGGCCCAAGCGAGCTGGGTGTCGAACACGGTGGGCGGCCACTCGAAGCCGAGCGCGCCGAGCAGCAGCTCGACGTCCTGCCGGCCGGCGTGCAGGATCCACTCGACCGACTTGCCGCCAAGCACGCCGCGCAGCGGGCGCAGGTCGCCGATCGTCTGGGCGTCGATGACAAAAACCTCTTCGCCCGCGGTCACTTGCACCAGGCACAACTCGGTGCCGCGCCGGCTCGAGTCGAACTCGGTGTCGAGGTAGATGCGCGTCTTGCCTTTGAGCGCGGCGACCACCGCGTCGAGGCCGGCCACGTCGTCGATGAACTTCATCGGGATCTCATCCTTGCCGCAGCCAGCGCGCGGCCTGTCGGGCGAAATAGGTCAGGATCACATCAGCGCCCGCGCGGCGGATGCCAATGAGCGATTCGAGCACCGCCTTGCGCTCGTCGAGCCAGCCATTGGCGGCGGCGGCGCGCAGCATCGCGTACTCGCCGCTGACCTGATAGGCGGCGACCGGCAGCGAGGTGTGCTCGCGCACCAGGCGAATGATGTCGAGGAACGGGCCGGCGGGCTTGACCATGATCAGATCGGCGCACTCGGCCTCGTCGAGCGCAACCTCGCGCAGCGCCTCGCGGGCGTTGGCGGGGTCCATCTGATAGGTCTTTTTGTCGCCAAAGCGCGGCGCCGAGTCGAGCGCGTCGCGAAACGGGCCGTAGAACGCCGAGGCGTATTTGGCGGTGTAGGCCAGCAGCGAGACGTCGGTGTGGCCGGCGCCGTCGAGCGCAGCGCGCAGGGCGCCGATGCGGCCGTCCATCATGTCGCTCGGCGCGATGATGTCGGCGCCGGCTTCGGCCTGGCAGAGCGCCTGCTTGCAGAGCACCTCGACGGTCTCATCGTTGAGGATGCGCCCGTCGTCGCCGACGATGCCGTCGTGGCCGTCGGCCGAGTACGGGTCGAGCGCGACGTCGGTCACCAGCGTCAGGTCGGGCCACTCGGCCTTCAATGCGCGCAGCGTGCGCGGCACCAGCCCGTCGGGGTTGTAGCTCTCTTCGCCGCGCTTCGTCTTGAGCGCCTCGGCCTCGGCGGGGAACAGCACCACCGCGCCGACGCCGTCGGCCCGGGCGCCCTCGACCTCGCGCATCAGATCGTCGAGGCCGAGCCGATCGCAGCCGGGCATCGACTTGATCGGCTGGCGCCCATCGCCGGCGTGAATGAAGAGCGGATAGATGAAATGCTCGGGCCCGAGCCAAGTCTCGCGCATCATGTCGCGCACCCAGGGGCTCTTGCGATTGCGCCGCGGCCGCTGCCTCAGATCGAGCATGACTCCCTCGCTTGTGGGCCTTGGTTATGGACGCCTCGGCCGCCGATGTAAAGGCGCTGCCCGAAGCACGGCCCGGCTTTACCCGCTTCGATCCGTGTGCTACTTGGCTTCGGGGGGTCACAGATTGCAGGGAGGCCCACCCGAATGATCCAGGTCGAAGAAGCGGTCAATACTCTCCGGGCGTACCTGGGCGAGCAGGGCTTGAAGTTCACGAGCCAGCGGCGCCTGATCACCGAGGTCTTCTTCGATCCCACGTTTCGGCAACACCATCCCAGCGTTGAAGAGCTGTATCTGCGGGTGCGCGATCGGGACCGGCGCGTGGGCTACGCGACGGTCTATCGCACGCTCAAGCTGCTGACCGATTGCGGGCTGGCCAACCCCAGCCGCCTCGGTGACAACCAGACGCGCTACGAGCCCGACGTGCCCGGTGAGCATCATGACCACCTGGTCTGCACGGCGTGCCGGGCCATCCTCGAGTTCGAAGAGGATGAAATCGAGCGCTTGCAGCACGAGGTCGCCCGGCGGCTGGGCTTTCGGCTGACCGATCACAAGATGGTGCTCTACGCGACGCCCGCCGATCCGTGCCAGGCCACCGCATGCCCGCGGCGCGCTGACGAGGCGCGCGCCCGAGGTTGAGCGTGCACGCGCCCGTGCCCGCGCCGATCGCGGCCATCGACATCGGGTCGAACTCGATACAGCTCACTTTGGCCCGCGTCGAAGACGCGCAGGTCGTCGAGCTGGCGCGCATCAAAGATGCCGCCCGCCTGGGCGCGGCGCTCGACCGCGAGGGCCGCCTGTCGCCCGCCGCGGTCGAGCGCGCGGTGCAGACGCTGGCGCGTTTT